>JANLUN010000430.1:0-15099 GCA_031363505.1 Planctomycetota bacterium
GGTGCTCGAGCAGGTGCGCGCGCAGACACTCGAGAGCGGTGGTCGCTACTTCGAGGTGAGCCTGGGCATCGGACAGCTTTCGGTCGCCAACCGCGTAGCCGACCGAGTGCTCACGTTCGCGCCCGAGGCAGCGTCGTACGAGATGCTCGTGCGTCACGCGCTGCGCGCCGGCGCGAGCGACGCTGCGCGCGCGGTGGCCAAGCGGGCCGAGGCGACGACGACGCTTTCCGCGGTCGAGAAAAGCCGGATCCGGCGCGCCTCGATGGCGCCGCCCAGTGCACACTGACGGGTCGTCATGGAGCGGTTTCTGTGCGTGTGCCTCGGTGGCGCGATCGGTTCGGGCTGTCGATACCTCGTGTCTCTCTGGGCCCTCGAACGACTCGGCAGCGGCTTTCCGTATGGAACGCTGATCGTCAACGCGCTGGGATCGTTCCTGCTCGGAGCGCTGCTGCAGTTGACGTCGCTTCCGCCGACGTTGCGGATCACGCTCGCGGCCGGAGTGCTCGGTGGTTTCACGACGTATTCGTCGTTCAATCAGGAGACGCTCGTCCTCGCGCAGCAACACAACTGGACGCTCGCCGCGGTGAACGTGCTTGGAACCGTGAGCCTCTGCCTCTTCGCGGGTTGGCTCGGACAAGTCGCGATGAACGGAGTGATCGCGCGATGAAGGCCAGCCAGCCCGGCGCGCCCGCCGTGATCCGCGAGTGCATGCTCGGCGCTGGCGCGAAACCGCCGCACGTCGCGCTCGTCGTGCGCTGTTGGCTGCTCGGCAGGCCGCTCGAATCGCTGCGGCACACGCGCGAGCATCCGTTGCCGCGCGCGGTGCTCGAGCTCCTCCCCGCGCTGCAACGAACACTCGACGAGATCCTTCGTCCCGTATCCGAGCACGCCGGCGAGGACGGTTCGCTGCGTTCGGTGCTCGCGCTCGCAGACGGAAAGACCATCGAGAGCGTTTTCCTGCTGCGCGACGGCGTGTGCGTGTCGACGCAAGTCGGTTGCGCGGTCGGTTGCACGTTCTGCATGACGGGCAAGTCGGGTCTCCTGCGCCAGCTGACGAGTGCGGAGATCCTGGCGCAAGTCGTTCGCGCTCGTTCACAACGGCCGTTGCGGCGCGTCGTGTTCATGGGCATGGGCGAACCGTCCCATAATTTGCCCGCCGTGCTCGAAGCGTTGTCGCTCCTCGGCGGGCCCGCAGGATTCGGGCACAAGGAGCTCGTGTTCTCGACCGTCGGCGAGCGGCGTCTCTTCGATCGATTGGCCGCGCACGACGTGAAGCCCGCGCTCGCGCTCTCGCTGCACACGACCGATGCGCGGCTGCGCGAGGAACTCCTGCCGAACGCGCCGCGGATCGCGCCGGAGGAGTTGATCGAACTCGCGGATGCGTATGCGCGCCGCACCGGACATCCCGTGCAGTACCAGTGGACGTTGATCGAGGGCGTCAACGACGGCGACGACGAGCTCCACCGCATCACGGAGCTGCTCAAAGGACGGCACGGGATCCTGAACTTCATCCCGTACAACCCGATCGAAGGCGTCGACTACCGCCGGCCTTCGATCGAGCGCGCGCGGGCGATGTCGCAGTACATGCACGCGCACGGAGTGCTCGCGAAGCTGCGCCGCTCGGCGGGGCAGGACGTCGACGGCGCGTGCGGTCAGCTCCGCGCGCGACACGCGGTCACGCTCGACGCGATCGTTTAGCGACCGTCTTGCGCGCGCGCGGCGGCTGCGCTTCCTCGCCTTTCGCCGCGGAATCCGCGCCGAGCGCACGCCAACCTTTCGGCGGCTTCTGCCCCGTCATCTCGAACAGGAAGCGCGAGGGCATGCTCTCGACGCGCGTGCCGTACTTCGCGCGCGTCTTCGTGATCGTGATCGTCAGCACACGCTGCGCGCGCGTGATGCCGACGTACATCAATCGGCGCTCTTCCTCGACGGTGTCTTCCGCAACCGAGCGTGCGTGCGGCAAGAGGCCCTCCTCGACTCCGACGAGGAACACGCGCGGGAACTCGAGGCCCTTCGCCGCGTGCAGCGACATCAACGTCACCGCGTCGCGCGTCTGCGTCGGGCTCTCTTCCTTCTGGTCGTCCGCCGACAGCGTGAGCGCCTCGAGGAAGCTCGACAGCGTCGCGCCGGACTTCCGACGCGCGTGGTTCTCCGCGAAGTTCACGATTTCCATCACCGTCGACCAACGGTCCTCGCGCGTCGGCGCGTCCGGGTACGCGCGGTCGACCTCGGTGCGGTAGTCGACCGCTTCGATCACGCCGCGGACGAGCGACACGAGGTCGGCGCGTTCGCTGCGCTTCGTGAACGTCGCGAGCTTGTCGCGGAACGACAGCGCGGCTTCGATCGCCGCCGGCGGCACGCCTTCGATCTCCGCCGCTTGGTCGAACGCGCGATTCACCGACGTTCCGTGTGACGTCGCGAACTCGAGCACGCGCTCGACCGTCGACTTGCCGATGCCGCGCGGCGGACAGTTGATGACGCGCAGGAGCGACACCTCGTCGTCCGAATTGTCGACGAGGCGCAGGTACGCGAGCACGTCGCGCACTTCCTTGCGATCGAAGAACGACATGCCGCCGATGAGGACGTACGGCACGGCACGCGCGCGCAGCTGCGCTTCGAACGCGCGCGGCTGCGTCGCGGTGCGGAACAAGATCGCGCAGTCAGAGAGCTTCGCTGCGCCGCGCGCCACGAGCTTCTGGATCTCGATCGCGACGTGGTCAGCTTCCGCGGTCTCGTCCTCGAGCCGTTGAATCGCGACGGGTTCGCCCGCGCCGAGCGCCGAGCGCAGCGTCTTCCCGTGGCGGTTCGGGTTGTGCGCGATCACCTTGTTCGCGGCTTGGAGGATCGGCTCGGTCGAGCGGTAGTTCGTCTCGAGACGCACGACCGTCGCCGGCGCGAAGTCGCGCTCGAAGCCGAGGATCTTCTGCACGTCGGCGCCGCGCCATCCATAGATGGATTGGTCGTCGTCGCCGACGACGCACAGGTTCCGGTGCGTGCCCGCGATGGCGCGCACGATCTCGTACTGCGGCGCGTTCGTGTCCTGGTACTCGTCGACGAGGACGTAGCGGTAACGCTTCGCCAACGACTCGCGCACTTTCGGCGCTTCGCGCAAGAGCCGCAACGTCATCGTCAAGAGGTCGTCGAAGTCGAGCGTGCGCGCGCGGCGCAGGTGCTCCTCGTAGCGCTGCCACGCGCGGCCGACGAGCTCGTCGCGGTCATCGGCGGCGGTCTCGAGGAACTGCGCGCTCGTCACCAGGCGATTCTTCAGGAGCGAGATCTTCGCTTGCAGCGCGCTCGGTTGAATCGCGGCTTCCCCGATGCGCAGCTCGCGCAGTGCGCCCTTGAGCGCGGCCATCTGGTCGGACGCGTCGCAGATCGAGAACTTCGGCGACACGTCGATCGCCGCCCCGTGCTCTCTAAGAACGCGCACGCAGAACGAGTGAAACGTGCCGACGGTCAGCTCGTCCGCGCGCTTCTTGCCGATGAGCTTCGCCACGCGCTCGCGCATCTCCGCAGCGGCCTTGTTCGTGAACGTCATCGCCAGGATGTTCGTCGGCGAGACGTATTGCTTGAGCAACCACGCGATGCGCACCGTGATGACGCGCGTCTTGCCGGAGCCCGCGCCGGCGAGGACGAGCACCGGGCCGTCCAGCGTCGTGACGGCCTTGCGCTGCTCGGGATTGAGGCCTTGCAGGATCGCGTTCACGTGCGCGGAACGCTCAGTTCGAGGACGCGCGGCAGCGATCGACGGAGCCAGCACGTGAACCGCGCGGGATCTTGCTCGATCTCGCGCTCCAGCTCGCGCGCATCCACCCAGCGCCACGACGACACCTCGGATGCGTCGGGCACCGGCGTGCCACTCCATTGCCCGACGAACACGTGATCGAACTCGTTCTCGACCAAGCCGTCGCCGACGGGCTCGCAATACTCGAACTGGAACAGCTCACGCAGCTCGCATGCGACGCCCATCTCTTCGTAGAGACGTCGCGTCGCGGCGTCGACGGGCGACTCGCCGAGCCGCGGATGCGTGCAGCACGCGTTCGTCCACAGCCCGCGAGAGTGGTACTTGCCGTTGGCGCGACGCTGCATGAGCATCTGCTCGCCGTCGAACACGAAGACCGACACGGCCCGGTGGCGCAGCGCGCGCTGGTGCGCCTCTTGCTTGCCGGCGGTCGAGACCGCGCCGTGGGTGTCGCGGAGGTCGCGGCCGTCGGGCCCGACCAGCACGACGCGTTCTTCGTCGACCATCGGCCCATGCTCCGCGCACTTGCACGGACCGTCAAGGTCCACGGACGATCATTTCGATAGCAAATCGAGCTCGGTGCGCGCGTGCCTCATCTCGTACGTGGGCGACGTGGAAGTCTCGATGCAGCGTTTGAAAAAAGTTCGCGCGGACTCTTGATCGCCGTCGAGCAAGCGCTTCATTCCGCAGAAGTAGCACGACGCGGGTCGCTGCTCCTCAGGCATAGCCGCGATGAACTCGTCCTCCGCTACTTCGCCGAGCAAGTACGCCGCGCCGTGCTGGGCCTCGGGTGCCCAGTGCTCCGCTGGAAGCTCGGTGATCGCTGCTCTCAGCTCTTCGGTCGCCGCCTCACGCATCGAAAGTCGCGAACGCAAGAGCCACACGTAGAGACGAGCGACGCTCGCCTCGCGTGGCTTCGCCAGCCCGATCATCGACTGGAAGTCGCGCAACGCGCCCGGCAAGTCGCCGGCGATGTAACGCGCGTTCGCGCGCGCGTAGAAACCAAACGCGGCGGCAGGTTGGAGCTCGACGAAGGCGTCGTAGTCGTGCAGAGCACCTTCGAAGTCACCCTCGTCGAGGCGCAGGTACGCGCGGTGGCTGAGCGAGTACGGCAGATCGTGCGCGAGGCTGAGCGCGCGGTCGAGGTCCTCGCGCGCGCCACGTCCGTCCCCGAGCCCTAGGCGCCCGACACCGCGCATCTCCCAAGCCTCGGCATCGGTCGGCTGCGCCGCGATCCACTCATGGGCGACGTCGACGACCGCGGCGAAATCGTCGCCATCGAGTGCGCGACGGGCACTCGCGGAATAGTAGCTCCCGGCGGTCCGCGGATCCGTGCGCACGCGCCACGGGATCAGCGCTGCGAGCGCGAGCAGCCCCGCGAAGAGCAGCGTGCCGCGCATGACGCGCCGGAGGCCGAGCGTCGGGACCACACGAATGTCGCGATTGAACACCGCGCCCGCGACGAAACCCGTGGCGAGCCCGCCGAGGTGCGCCGCGTTGTCGATGCCCGGCACGATGAATCCGAACAGCGTGTTGATCACGACGAACTGGACGAGGCTCTTCGTCATCGATCGGAAGAGCGCGGCGGGCATCGCTTGCCGGTGTCCGAGGAAGAACGCCAGGAACGCTCCGGCGACACCAAAGATCGCGCCCGATGCGCCGGCCGAGACTCCCGCTGGATTCCACAGCATGCTCGTGATCGACGCGCCGAGTGCGCTCGCGATGTAGACGAGCGCGAACGCCGCGTTGCCGAACAAGCGCTCCACCGCCGTGCCGAGCGAGCGGAACACCCACATGTTCAGGCCGATGTGCAGGATCCCGACGTGCACGAACGTGTTCGTGAGGAGGCGCCACCACTGACCGTCCGCGACGAGCGGGCCGTGGTCGGCACCGAACTTCAGGAGGTCTTCGACGGACGGCGTGAGGAACGACGCGCCGCTCGAGATCATCACGACGAAGACGATCGCGTTGAGCGCGATGATCGCAGGCGAGACCCACACGCGCCGCGGACCGACGATCGCGAACCTGGGGGCCTCGGGTCCTGGCGACGCGGACGGCCCGGGCAGCGCGGGCGGCGACGCGTCCTCGGATCGCAAGATTTCCATGCGCGGTGCGAACCCTAGCCCGCGCGCGCGCCGGCCGCGAGTTCGTTCAGTTGAACCCGGCCTCGGAAAGCACCTTCGCGATGTGCTCGGCCCGCAGCGTGTCCGTCACGGAGCGATCGATCTTCCCGTGGATCTCGATGCGCTGGATGAACAGCGGGTAATCGGTGTTGAACCACCAGAAGAGGTCGCCGCTCTGCCGCGCGCCCACGGATGATTCGTGTTTCTTGTTGCCGTCGAGCCATGTGCTGACCGTGGTACCGTCGTGACGCAGCTCGAGAGCATATACGCGGCCGTACTTGACCGGCGAGCCCTCTTCCTCTTGTTCGAGCTTCGAGAGCTTGCTCGGCAGATCGATCACGGCCAAGTCGCCGAAGTTCACCGAGGCGAGATAGTTCCCGTGCCGGTCGTCGCACACGCCGAACAGGACCGTCGGTCCGCTCTTCGGCTTCGACGCCGCCTGCGAGTAGCGCAGGTCGCAGCTCACCGTGAGCGGCGCCGCGAAACGCAGCATGTGCCGGTAGCACGCCGAACCGACGCCGGTGAAGTCGCCGCCCTCGCTCTTCCACGTCGAATCGGCTTCGGCCTTCATCGCGGGTCCGAGCTTCGTGCGCATCTCCGTGAGGTAGCCGAGGTCCTTGACGAAGTCCTCGCCTTCTTGCGCTTCGGTGAAGTCGTACACGACGTGCACGGTCCCGTCCCCCATCGAAGTCACCTGTCCGTGCAGGAGCTTGGCGGGATCCGTCTCCACGTACGTCACCATCGCCGCGGCAGTCAGTAGTTGGCGCAGCTTGTCGATGTTGCGCTGAAAGAGCGGCACGCCCTCGTAGCGCGTCTTCAGCTTCTTGATCGAGCGCTGCATCGGTGCCAACTGCTTCGCAGTCTTGGGGATCTCGACGCGCGACAGCGCGTTCAGCTCGATCGCGACCTCGCCCGTCTGGATGAGATCCGCGTACCAGTCGCGCGCGTCCTCGCGCAGCTCGACGGACTTCGGCGAATCATCCTTGAGGAGCTTCTCCCACTTCGACTCGCCGGCCAAGACATAGGGATAGAAGCGCACCCACGGTTCCGTTCCGCCTTGCTCTTCCTTAAGACCGGCTTGACGCGCGATCTCGAACGGCGCGATCGACTTCAACGGGATCTTCGACACACCGAGCGTGTTCGCACCGAGCAGTACGAAGCCGTCCTCGAGCCCCGCGATCGGCGTCGTGAGCTCTTGGTGCTGGTACCCCGTGACGAACGGCTTGCCGGTTGCGCGCAAATGCTCGAAGTAACCGTCGCGCAGTCGAATCGTCTGCTCGATGCGATCGATGTCGCGCGCGATGCGCACGTCTTCCGGCGCGGGAGGTTTTTCCTTGGCGAGCTCACGCAGGACTTCGAGCGCCGCTTCGAGTTCGCCTCTGCGCGCTTGCACGAGCGCGAGACCGTGCCGCGGTTCGAAGTCGCCGGGATCGATCGCGACATCGGCCGGAGTGATCGCCGGCATCTCGGTCGGCACGGGCTCGGGCGGCGGCGGTGCGACGGCGCCGAACGGCGAGTTACGCGCGTCGCGATCCGCGAAGAGCGTCGTGAGCGCAGACACGTCGGGCTTCTTCTTGCCTGGAAGAAGCCGCTCGTGCTCCTTGAACAAGTACTTGTAGAAGTCGCGATTCAACGTCGGAAAGTCGACGAGCAAGAACGCCAGCCGGAACGCGACGAGGTCCGCTTGACCCTGCATCGCCGACACGAGGAACTTGTCGAATGCTTCCTTGAACCGGCCGCCTTGTCCGTGCTGGAGGAAGTGCATCCAGAGCACCGCCTGCGCGTCGAAGCACGACATGACTTGCTCCGGCGGACTCATCGCGGTCGCGAGGAACTGCGATCGATTGCCGCTGAGTAGCATCACGTCGCGCTCGTCGCGCGCTTGCACGAGATCTTCGACGGGATGAAGGAGCACGTCGCGATCGGCTTTGTTCCGGTACGCATCGACGACGCGCTCGAGCGCATCGAGCGGCAGAATCGGCTTGTCGAGCGCTTCCGGCGTCGCCGCGTCCGTGCCGGCGAGGTAACTGGAGAAGCCACGGTTCAGCCACAACGAACCCGGTCTGTCGCCAGGCCCGCCGTAGTACGCGTGCTGCAGCTCCCTCACGAACTCGACAAGAATCGGCGTGCGCCACTCCGCGGCCGCCACACCCTCCGGAATCGACGTGAGGTATCCGACGACCATCTTGAGGCGCGGGTCGTAGCGCGCTGGACGCTTCACCGGCGAGCGGTCGGTGTCGACGCTCGCGTACTGACGGTAGCTCGCTTCGCTCGAAAAGATCGCGATCGTCGACAGCTGGAACCCATCCCGGCGCGTGAGCTGCTGCGGAGTCACGACCCGATTGCGAAAGATCTCCTCGACCTTGACGATCCACGGCGCGAGGAGCGCGGACACTTTGGCCGCGTGATCCACGTTCTCGCGGTACGGCTTCTCGACGAAGAGGGCGATGTCGGGCGCCGGACGCTCGACGGTGTACGAGATGCGCGCGAACCCGGAGTGCTTCGCGAGCTGCTTTTTCAACGAGTAGAGCCAGGCTTCGCGCGGATCCGTCGCGAGGAGCGCAATCTCCTTCGCAGCGAGATCGCAGGCCGTCTTCCACGCGATGCGCACGCCCTCGATCTCCTCCGCGGTCATCTCGTCGCCCTCGCGCAGCGAGTACTCGTCGATCGGGTAGAGATCGTGGTACTCGGAGAGCGAGCACGCTTCGAACTGAGGCAGATCGCGCGCCGGATCGAAGACGATGGTCGACTGCGCGAAGCCAGAGACCGCGCACAAGAGCCAAGCGAGCGCGATCGACGTCAGTCGGGACGAATGCGCCGTCCATAAAGTCGCGAGCAGCGCGCGTCGGGAGAGGAAACGAAACATCGAGGTCGCGTCACACCAGCCGGCGGAATGGCGGTTCCGGGCAGAGGGTTGGCCGTGGAGCGTAACTCATCGCGGGGATCGCGCGAGTACGCGCTCCGACGAACGGTGGATAGACGAGTTCCAAAGTCCACGCCATGATGGGCCGCCCTTAATACACACACATGAACACGAGCTCAGAACTACTGCCCTGCGTCGAGATCGAGCCCGCGACAGCGGCTCAGTTCTCCGTCATCTGGCTGCACGGTCTCGGAGCCGACGGGCACGACTTCGTACAGATAGTGCCGTACCTCGGGCTCTCGCCGTCGCTCGCGGTGCGCTTCGTGTTCCCGCACGCGCCGCGCATGCCGGTGACCGTGAACGGCGGAACGGTGATGCCGTCGTGGTACGACATCCTGGACATCGACCTCGAGAATCGGCACGACGCGGCCGGCGTGCGGCGGTCGGCGCAGAAGGTCGAGGCGCTGATCGCGCGCGAGAACGAGCGCGGTATTCCGTGCCGACGGATCTTGATCGCGGGCTTCTCGCAAGGCGGAGCGGTCGCGACGCACGTGGCGCTACGGCAGTCGCAGCCGCTCGCCGGATTGCTCGCGCTCTCGACCTACCTCGTGCTCGGCGACACGGTCGACGCGGAGGTCAGCCAGGCGAACCGTTCGATCTCGGTGTTCCAAGCGCACGGGACGGAGGATCCGATCGTGCGCTTCGATCGCGGTGTGGCGCTGCGCGACAGGCTCACGAAGCTCGGTTGCGACGTCGAGTGGCACACGTACCCGATGGGCCACGAGGTGTGCCTCGAAGAGATCGAAGCGATCGGCGCGTGGATGAGTGCGCGCTTCAAAGGCTGAGCCGTATTACCTCCCCCTACGACTCTCCGGAGCTCGTCGCGTCCTACGATGAGCTCGCTGTCCGTTATCACTTCGCAGCGCCTGCGCGGGATCTCGTCCAAGCGCTTCGATTGCGGGCGGGAGCGCTCGTGCTTGACGTCGGAAGCGGCACAGGCGCCGCAGCCGCGCCAGCCGCGGATGCCGTCGGCCCACGCGGTCGCGTCGTAGCGCTCGATTCATCGCGGGCGATGTTGCGTCGCACCCGCAAGCGCCATCGGTGTGACGCCGTCGCCGGACAAGTGCCGGATCTGCCGTTCGGCGATCAAGTCTTCGACGCCGCGCTGGCCGGATTCTCCGTGTCACACTTCCAGAACTACTCGAAGGGACTTGCGGAAGTTCGCCGAGTGCTGCGCCCTGGCGCGACGTTCGCATTGAGTTCGTGGCGCAAAATGGACGGCGAGCACATCCAGGCTTGGCGCGAAGCCGTGACGCCGTATGTAGAGCCGCAGCGCCTCGCGGACGGTTTCGCCTCGGTCGTGCCGTGGGACGAGCGGTTCGCGAACGAAGGCAACGTGCGGCTCGCCTTGAGCGAGAGCGGTTTCGTCGACGTGGAGATCGCTGCGCGCGAGTATGCGGTTGCGATCAGCGTCGACGAGTACTTGACGATCCGCGATTCGAGCGTCGAAGGGGTGCTGATGCGCTGGAGCATGGCAGCGGATCGTTGGACCGAGTTTCAGCGCAGCGCGCGCAAGCTCTTCGCGAGCCGCTTTCCGGGAGGACTTCGCTACACGCGCTCGGCCAACATCGCGATCTGTAGAATGCCGAGCTAGGAACGGAGAGCCCCGCGGGCGGGGCGATCGGGAACCGTCGCGATCCGAACGGCGTCGCTGTGCGTGCCACCTCAAGAAGTTCGGCTGCGACGTCGAGTGGCACACGTATCCGATGGGACACGAGGTGTGCCTCGAGGAGATCGAAGCGATCGGCGCGTGGATGAGCGCGCGGTTCAGGGGCTGAGCACACACGCTCGAACCTGCGTCAGTCAGAGGTTCGATTACCCTACGATTCGTCCGGTCATTTCGCCCGAGCAGGAGCTTCGGTGGCGTCAACAGTCTTGCTCAGCAGAACGGTCACCGCCACCTGCGAGAGTCTGGCCGTTGCCGGCTCCTGCCCCGCTCTGCATGTCATCCGCGTCGCCAGCAGTTGCAACGCGATCGCCGGCCGGCGTCAGTGCACGTTTCAACTTCCGTACACGATGCGCACACACACGTGCTCGGACCCTTCCCCGGACCCGCCGGCAACACCTGATCCGTCTCGGTCGGAACCACGGACTGGTCAATACTTGGACGTGCTCCTACTATCCCGCCGTCCGTGCACTTCACCGCACCGGACGTCTCGGTCATGACCAACCAAGACGTACCCTTCGACGAATCGCGCGCCGAGAAGATCTTCGCCGAGCACATGACGCGCCAAGAGCACGGCGAGCACGAGAACTTCGAGAGTGTCTGCCTCGCGCATGCCGATGTGGCGCCAGCGCTGCGCCGGCTGAAGTCCGAATGGGAGGCACTTTCCGCACTGTGGGCGCCGCCGATGGATTCGCTCGTCGATGGGACCGGTGGCCGAGAACGAGAGGCCATCCACGACTCAGTGCGGCAAGCGCTCGGACAACTTCGGTCTCGGGGAGCTGGCAGCAGCCGTTACAAACTTCTCGGCGAAGTAGGGCGCGGTTCGATGGGCGTCGTATTGCGCATCTTCGACGAAGACCTGCAACGCACGCTGGCGATGAAAGTCGTGCGCGGTGCAGAAGGTAACTCTCCCCCGCGACGCGCGTCAGTCGTTCGGCCACCGAGTCTAGGGCGCTTCCTCGCGGAGGCACAGGTCACCGGGCAACTCGATCACCCAGGCATAGCGCCGGTGCACGAACTGGGCCTCGACACCGAAGGACGCGTGTACTTCACGATGAAGCTCGTCCAGGGGCGTGACCTCAAACACATCTTCGATCTTGTGTTCGAGGGGCAAGAAGGTTGGAACGAAACGCGCGCACTGTCGGTGATGCTCAAGGTGTGCGAGGCGATGGCCTACGCGCACACGAAGGGCGTGATCCACCGTGACCTGAAGCCGGCCAACGTGATGGTTGGAGGCTTCGGTGAGGTGTACGTGATGGACTGGGGCCTGGCGCGCGTGCTCGGTCGCAAGGATACACACGACATCCGCTTGCGCCCCGAGTCTGAGTCGTCGCGCACTTCGCTCGAGACCGAGCGGCGCGACGCGCGCGGGGATGCGCGCGATTCTCCGCTGATGACGGTGGACGGCGACGTGGTGGGCACTCCGGCCTACATGCCGCCGGAGCAGGCGCGCGGCGAGATCGAGAATCTGTCGGCGCGCTCGGACGTGTACGCACTCGGGGCGATGCTCTACCACTTGCTCGCGCGGCAAGCGCCGTACGTGCCACCGCGCGCCAAGCTCAACGCCCGCGCAGTGCTCGTGTCGGTCGTCGAGGCTGAGCCGGAGCGCCTGCACGAGCTGCGCAAGGAGATCCCGGCCGAACTCGTGGCGATCTGCGAAAAGGCCATGTCGCGCTATGCGTCCGACCGCTATCCGGACATGTTGGCGCTGGCGGAAGACCTGCGCGCGTACCTCGAGCATCGGGTGGTCGGCGCGTACGAGACGGGCGCAGTCGCGGAGCTCAAGAAGTGGGTCGTACGCAACAAGGCGTTGGCTATCGCCAGCGCCGCTGCGGTGATGCTCTTGATCGTCGGTCTCGTGGTGAGCTCGACGCTGTATGCCACGGCCGACGAGAACGCGCGTATCGCGAAGCAGAACGAAGAGCGCGCCGTGCTGCAGGAGCGCTTCGCGACGCAGCGTGCGAACGACGTGCTGTCGCTGTCGGCCAGCAAGGACCTCGACGATCTGGTCGCGCGCGCGGACAAGCTGTGGCCGGCGCACCCGGAAAGGATCGGCGATTACGAGAGGTGGCTGGCGGACGCGCGCGAATTGATCGATGGCCGTGCAGCGGATCCCGCGCGCGGCCTGAAGGCACGTCCGAGCTTGGCGCAGCACCAATCGAAGCTGGCGGAGATTCGCGCGCAGGCGTTGGCGCAGACCGATGAGGAGCGGCGTGCAGAGCACGAAGCGCATCCGCGCTACGCGGAGCTTCTGGCGACGCAGGCCGAGTTGACGTGGCGCTCGCGTATGCTGGGTTTGGAACCATGGCCGAGCGAGACGGAGGTCGAGGCTGCGCTCGCGAGCGAGTCGCTACCCAGCGACGCAAGCGCGTTGAACGCACTGACGTGGCCGCTGGTCGATCCAGAGAATCCAGCGTACGGCTCCGAGGTCAAGGCGCTCCTTGTGGCGCGTCACGCGATCGCGGCCGCCGCGGATGGCGAGCGGGCGACGATGCACGACAGCCTGGCTTGGGCATTTTTCCGTCTGGGTCGTTTCGACGACGCGGTGTCGGAGTCGCGTCGCGCGCTGGACGAGGTCGACGACTCGAAGAAGGTCGAATTCGAGGGCTACGTCACGAAGATCGACAAGGCGATCGGGTCGTGGCGCGGCGAGGAGTTGGCGAAGCGCCGCGAGGGGCGTGACGCGCTGGTGACCGAGGTGGCCGAGCTCGAGCGCGTCGTCGGTGAACGGCGGACGTGGGAGTTCGCCGATCCCGAAGCGGGTTGGTGGCAGGTGCAGCTTTCGAAGCTGGTGTCGAGCTTGGAGGCGCTGCGGGATCCGGTGCGGGGCCTGATGGGTGACAACGTCGCCGAGCCATACGGTTGGGGTGTGACGAAGCGCTACGAGTTCGCGCGCACGATTCGCGAGCGCAGCATCGACGGCCGGGACGCCAAGGCTCGTTGGGACGACGCGATCGCTGAGATCGCTGCGTCAGCGAAGTACGGGGGGCTGAGACTTGTTCCGCAGTTGGGGCTCCTGCCGATTGGTGCGGATCCGGAATCTGGGTTGTGGGAATTCGCGCATCTGCAGACGGGTGATGCGGCGGTGCGCGGCGCGGATGGGAAGCTCACGGTGACTGAGCAGACTGGCCTGGTGTTCGTGCTGATTCCTGGTGGAGCGTTCTGGATGGGCGCGCAGATAACAGATTCGACGGGGAGGAACTACGACCCGCAAGCAGCTGCGAATGAATCACCGGTGCACGAGGTGACGGTGTCACCCTACTTTCTCTCGAAGTACGAGATGACGCAGGGGCAATGGTTGCGGATCAGTGCTCGCAATCCGAGCGGCTACGGTCCGTCGAACAACTTCAACGGTCGTCCACGCGATTTGACGCACCCGGTGGAGTCGGTGAGCTGGACCGAAGGCATGGAGCTGATGGAACGGCTTCAGCTTCTATTGCCCAGCGAAGCTCAGTGGGAGAACGGCTGTCGCGCCGGTACGACCACGCCGTGGTGGACGGGCGCGGAGCGTGAGAGCCTGCGCCGCAAGGTGAACCTCGCGGACCAAACGGCGAAGCGCGCCGGCGCGACGTGGTCTGAGATCAACGATTGGCCGGATCTGGAGGATGGTTGGGCGGTTCATGCACCGGTGGGGAGTCTATCAGCGAACGTGTACGGTCTGCACGAAGTGCATGGCAACGTGGGGGAATGGTGTCGCGATGGCAATGACAACTACTCCGCGGCCAGGCAACTCGATCCGCTTACAGCGTGGAATGGCGCCTCCTTTCGCGTGTTCCGCGGCGGCAGCTTCCCCTACGCCGCTTCGTTCGCCCGTTCGGCATACCGCAACAGCAGCACGCCCGGATACCGCAGCACGTTTCTCGGGCTTCGTGCCGCCAGGAGCGTCTCGATTCTCTGATTTCTCCAATTCACCCCATCCTGGTCGCACGTTCTGCGCATTGTGAAGCGGGGAGCCGCAGCGGCGTGCGAAGTCTCCAAGCAGCCGTCGCGCCTCCGGTGCGGGGTAAACGAGCTAGCGTCGTGTGAATGCCTTGCGCAACAATCCGCACGCAGAGGTTGCGAAGACGCGCCCTGCGTGCGGTCGACCAAATCGGCGAATGCGCTAGCCGACTTGGTGCGCGGCACTCGCTAGACCACCGCTACGGACACTGCGGAGCGCGTGGCGAATGTTCCCGTCGAACGGATCGCGTTCGACGGAGCCGATGCCTGGCGGCGTCGATCGTCTCGCTCAGCAGAACAGCTACCGCCGCCAGCGAGAGTCTGGTTCTTGCCGGATCCTTCTCCGCTCTGCATGTTTTCGGCGTCGCCAGCACTTGCAACGCGATCTCCGGCCGGCATCAGTGCACGATTCATCTTCCGTACACGATGCGCACACACGTGCTCGGGCCCTTCCCCGGACCCGGTGGCAACACGAATGCGAAGTCTGCATGCCCATCACCGTCGATGTCACCCAGAGCAGTCGCTTCGCTCCAGCTCTGGAACTCGTGAAGCAACGCGCCCGTAGCTCCCGAACGGATGAGTAGGACATTGCCGATGCCCAGGCTGACGTCGTCAGCGCGGTACCCGAAGTCCTCGTAGCCGTCTCCGTCGATGTCACCGACGCAAGTAAAGTCGGTGAGGCTGCCGTACGGGCTGAGGGCCGGGA
>JANLUN010000457.1:0-10549 GCA_031363505.1 Planctomycetota bacterium
CGCTCCTCGCGCCGCTCGGTCTTCACCGACGTGAGCCCGGTCGTGAACTCCGGCGCGATGCGGATGTCGTGGCGGTCCGCTTTGCCCAGCACGCGCGCCAGGCCCCAGTCCATCACGTACACCTCGCCGAAGTTGCCCACCATGATGTTGGCGGGCTTGAGGTCGCGGTGGATCACGCCTTTCTTGTGCGCGTAGGCCATCGCTTCGCAGGCGCGCAAGATCACCGACAGGGCGCGCGTCTCGTTCCAGCCTTCTTTCGATTCGAAGACCAGATCGAAGACATGCTTGAGATCGCGCCCCTTCACGAGCTTCATCGTGAAGTACACGCGGCCTTCGCTATCGAGGCCGAGCTCGTGCACCGGCACGATGCCGGGGTGGTCGAGCTGGCCGGTCACCTGCGCCTCTTCGAGGAAACGTGCGAGCTGCGTCGGCTCGACCCGAGGTGTGCCGCCTTGCGACGGAGCGTCGCCGCGGCCCAGGATCACCTTCATCGCGAGATGCCGGCGCAGTTCGCCGTCCCACGCGCAGGATCGCGCCCATCCCGCCGCGCGCGATCTCGCCTTCGAGCCCGTAGCGCGATTCCTTCAGGCTGTGCTCGGAGAGACGGCGCAGCAGCTCGCTCGATGCGCCGGTGGGCGGGCGCTCCTCGGCGCTGCCCGCCGCCGCGTCGAGCGACACCTCCGGATCCACGCCCTCGCCGTACTTCGCGCGCAGCCGTGCGCCGAAGGACTGTGGACTGTCGGGTCCAGGGGGCGGCGGTTCCGAGTGTTCTTTCATCGTTGGCGATTCCCGCAGCATACTCGCGGCGCCGCCGCGCGGGCGACACGCTTTTGTCGAGCTCGACTGGACAGTCGCCGCCGTCCGTCTATCACGGCGTCCGGCGCGCGAACACCCACTGCGATGCGACGAAACACACCGCGCAGAACGCGAGCAGCGAGAGCGCGATCGGCGCGTCGAGGCACCCGCGCGCTTGGATCGCGCCGAACACGCGCACGTCCACGAGCCGGAACAGCGACCAGTGCGTCACGTCCTGCACGAGGTAGATCGCGAGCTGGAACGACGTGATGCCGAGCATCACGAACGCGATCTGCATCGGCTTGTGACCGGCGCACGAGTAGAGGAACGTGGCGCTGTAGATCGCGAGCAGGAAGATCGCTTGGTGCGCGGACGAGAGCACGAGCGGCCAGTGCGGCATCGACTCGTCCACGCGCGTCAAGAGCCACGGGATCGTCGCGCTCGTCGCGAACACCGGCAGCACTACAGCGAGCGCGCCGAGCAGATAGCGCTCCGTGAGGATGCGCCGGCGCGACAGCGGACGCGCGAGCCAGATCTCGAGCGTGCCGCGCTGCGCTTCGCCCGCGACCGCGCCCATCGCGAACAGGATCGACACCGCGACACCGAGCGTGTTGCAGCCCTTGAAGAAGTGCTGGAGATTCACATAGGCCGCGATCCCCGCCGCGTCCTGCGCGTCGAAGAGACCGCGGATCATCCAGCTCGGCACCATCGCCTTGAGCAGGCCCATCACCGGTTTGAACTTCGGCCAATACAGGATCGCGGCGACGAGCATCGCCTCGAGCACGAGCCCGTACCCCAGAGCGCGGTAGAGCGCGACCTTGAGCTCGCGTCCCATCAACAACCGTCCACGCCGTACAGCTCGCGGTACATCTGCGCCAAGGACAGCGCGCCGAACTCGATCGTCCGCGGCCGGGGGATGGTCTTGCTGGTGCACACGGCGGCGATGAACGGACGCGCGTCGTCTCGGTCGAGATGGACGTCGATGCGTTCGCCCTCGACGACGAGGCGTACTTGTTCGATGCGGCCGAGCTCGGTCGCGATGCGCTCGATGTCCGCGTCCTCTGAGAACGTGAACCGCACGCTGCGTTGTGCGCGCGCGGCGACGGAAGCGGCGGTCTCGTCGGCGAGCTTCTTCCCCTCGTTCAAGAAGATCAGCCGATCACACACGCGGTCGACCTCGCCGAGGTGGTGCGAGGAGAGCAAGATCGTCGTGCCGCGCGCGGCGTCGGCCGAGAGGAGCTCGAGCACCGCGCCGCGCTTCGACGGATCGAGGCCTTCGGTGGCTTCGTCGAGGATGCGCACGCGCACGTCGGGCGCCAGTGCCGCGGCGACGAGCAGCTGCCGCTTCATGCCGTGGCTGTAGGCGCGCACGCGCCGGTCGAGCGGCAATCCAAGCTCGCGCGCAATCTCGAGCGCGCGCGCTTCCGCCGTGCGCCCGCGCCCGCGTAGACACCATTCCAAGTGCGCGTGTCCGGTGAGCTCGCCGTAGAGCGCGATCTCGCCCGGCGAGTACGCGCACCGCTGGCGCACTTTCACGCCGTCGCCTGCGAGTGCGACGCCGTCGATGCTCGCGCTGCCCGCGTCGGGGCGCACGATGCCGAGCAAGCAGCGCAGGAGCGTGCTCTTGCCGCTCCCATTCGGACCGAGCAGGCCGGTGATCCCGCGCGGGCCGATGTCGAGATCGATCGGCTCGAGCGCGACCTTGCGGCCGAACCTGCGCGTCAATCCGCGCACGACGATGCGACCCTCCTCGGCCTCTGCCGCGAGAACCGGTGGACGTGGATCGGAGACGGTCTGCACGCGCGGGGTGGAATGGAACGAGCCGGGGGCGACAATAGGCCGCGCGTGAACGGCGAGCAAGCGATCGAGATCTTGAAGGAGGACGCGCTCGGACGCGTGGAGCGCGTCGCGGTCGACGGAAGTCCGGCGTGCGCGCGACGTGTCGCCTGCGGCGGCCGCATCCCGGGCCGCGGCGTCGTCGCGCGCATTCTCATGGCCCGCGAGCGTCGCGCGCTGCGTGCGCTCGCGGCCGTCGCGGGGGTGCCGAAACTCGTCGACGATGCCTCTCTCGCAAGCGCGCCGAACCCGGCGCGGCCGATGTCGCGCGCGGTGCTGCTGCGCTCGTGGATCGACGGCGAGCCGCTCCACCGTGCGGAGTCTTTGCCGGAGGACTTCTTCGACCACCTCGACGCGCTGGTGCTGCGACTGCACGAGCGCGGCGTGTGCCACAACGATCTGCACAAGGAGCAGAACATCCTCGTGGATCGCGCGGGCTATCCGTGGCTCGTCGACTTCCAGCTGGCGAGCTGTCACGCGCCCGGCACGCGACTGTGGTCGAGCCGCGCGCGCGAGGACCTGCGCCACGTCGAGAAGCACCGACGGCGGTATGCGCGCCGCGACTCGCTCGTTCCGAAGTCGGCGTTGCCGCGCGGCCTGGGACACGGACTGCAGCGCTCGTGGATCGCGTGGTTCTGGCGGCGCGGCGGAAAACCCGTCTACGAGTTCGTCACGCGCCGGATCTTGAGAACGCGCGACGGCGAAGCGCGCCGCGCGACGAGCGGGCCGTGGCCGACGTGGACTCCGCCGCTGGGGCCGACGTCCGCGCGCGGCGCTACATGACGTCCGGGCGGTACACCCAGCGCCGGCGCTGATTGACGTCGCGCCGGTGCGTCACGAGTCGCCACAGGTCGCGCGGTCCGACGACGGTCAAGTAATCGCGGCTGCCGTCCGGACCGGAGAGCGAGAGCCGTCCGGAGACGAGGCCGACGAGCTTCTTCTTCTCGATTTCGTCTTCGGGATAGACGTACACACCCGCGCCGATTTGATCGATCGCGCCGTCGAGCTCGCGCGCGACCGGCAACAAGATGCCGTCGACGCGCGGGTCGGTGAGCACGTCGACTTCGTTCTGCCACGGTCCGCGCGCCGTGCGCCCGATGATGAGGACGCGCGAGCCGGGCCGCGGATCTTCGAAGGAAATCGAGACGGGCGGCAGGCGGATTTCGGTCTCCGCGGTGTACAGGCCGCCGCCGATCGGCTCGATCACGGCGGATTCGATGTTCGCGCCGTCGCCGAACCAGGCGGTGATCTCGACGCGGCCGCCTTGCGCCGTGCGTCCAAGGAACACGACGCCGTAGTCCGTCGACACGCCGAGCTCGGAACCACCGGGCGATTGGATGGACAGCGTCGGATCCGACAGCGTCAGCGTTCCGCGGCACGCGCCGAGCCAGAACGCGACCGCGAAGATCCACGCGACCTTCGCGATCGGCATACGCCGCGCTCTCGCGCTCGCGCTGCGCACGAGACTCAGCGTGTGTACGCGATCCACGCCGCCTCGAGCTCCGCCATGTCGACGCCGGCGTAGGCCTGCTCCACGGCGGTGTTGATCTGAGCCGTTGAAGCGAGCGTGGTGAGGTACGTGTCGAGGATCGAGTCCCACTGCGGGTTCCAGCCCTTGGCGTTGTTCTTCTTGCCGGTGCGCAGGAAGTAGATGAGCGACCAACCCTGCGCGTAGTTTCGGCCGATCGTGGTCTGATCGTAGTACTCGGCCTTCGTCATGCGCACGAACTGTTCGAGAGGGACGTATCGGCCCTCGCGCAGCGACTCCTTGATCAGCGGATCGCGCCAGTCGAACTTCTCGAGGGTGAACTTCTTGTTCCGGCCGTAGCGGTAGCCTGAATAGAAGTCGCCCGTGCCCTCGTTGTACCAGCTGTGCGGAGCGATGTTCCCGTAGAAGTAGAAGATGTATTGGTGGAACGCTTCGTGGTTGAGCACAGCCCACGTGTCCGCGCGTCCGCCGCTCGCCTTGTCGTCGAACAGCACCAGCTCTTCGGTGCCCGGATTCCAGAACCCGGCCGACGACGGCGGTCCGCCGTAGCTGATGTACTGCTCGCGATTCGCGCACACGCGGACGACACTCGTCTTCGACATCTCGAGCGAGACTTCGAGTGATTGGGCCGGCAGCGCAGGCTTGGCGACGTCCGTCCCCGGCTCCGGATCCTGCGATCGATCGCCCGTCTTCGGCGCCGCCGCGCGGATCTCCGCGACGCGCGCGGCTGGGTAGTCCACCTCGTAGAACTTCCGAATCGCTTCGAGCCGCTCCTTCGGCTCAGCCAGAAAATCGCGGTCGTCGCTGTTCGACACGACGAAGTAGCTCGGCGTCTCCAGGAGACTCCATCCGGGAGTCGTCGCGAGGCTGGCTTGCAGCTTTGCGCGCCGCTTGTCGCGCAGAGAGTCTCCCGCAGCGACCGGCGCCTCCGACGTCTTCACTTCGATCGCGCGGAACGTGCGCACGAACTTGTCGAACTCGATCTCGTACTTCGACCAGCGCTTGGCCTCGCCCGGCCCATTGAAGACGAGCGCGACGTCCGCATCAGGGCGGAGTTTGAAGAGCACCGCGTAGACCTTGAACTCGCCGCGCTTCGCGTTCCCCCCCGAGAATACGTGTTCAATGGCCTTGACCTTGTTGACCTCGAACTCCTTCGTGGACGTGAGCTTCGCTTCGCGTGCCATCTCGGATTGGATCCACTCGGTGAGATCCTTGGCGCCCCGGATGCGTGGCTGGCTTGCACTTTTCTCCTTCGCGTCGGCGGCCGGCGGGGGATCGAGCTTCACGAGCCACATGTGCAACTTGAGCACGGACTCCGGCGTGATCTGGATCTCCTTGTTCGTGGCCGGATCGAACTTCGCGATCAAGTTGCGATCGTCGGGAGCCGGGGGGATCAGCTCCCAGCCGTCGGGCGTCTTCACCTTGAAGCCCAGATTCGACGTGTCTTCGTAGTACTTGCTCCCGGGCTTGGGAGCTTGCGCACGCGCCGCGTCGGCGAGCACGAGCGCTGCGAGCGCGACGATCCAAACCAGCGGCCGAAGTCGAAGCATTGCACTCTCCCGGTGCGATCAGGGGACACGGACCGCGCACTGGTCTTACCGCGAGATGGAATGACACCATGACGTGTGCGACCCGTGCAAGTCTCGCCGGGAACCTCGAGAGATGACCAACCGAGTGCGGCGAGCCGGCGTAGCGCGCGCGCTCATCCGCGACTGAACTCCATCCCCCCGATCCAGGAGCTCGAGCCATGCGTCCCCTCCACGCCATCTCCCTTGGTCTTGCACTCGTCGTCTTGCTCGTCGGCGCGTGGCTCTTCGTCGGTGAACGAAGCAGCACGTCTTCGGCATCCGCGCTATCGGGAGTGAGCGGTACTTCGACGCCCGCTCCGGTCCACGACGAGACCGCGTTGGAAGCGCCACCTACGGAACAGCGCGAACGCAACGCGTCCGTTGGAACCCCGGCCGAGAAACTCGCCGCGCCGAGTTCGGTCGCCGCGTCGGCGACGCCGGCGGATCCATCGGCGTTCGCGTTTACGGGACGTGTCGTCGACGGCGCCGGGCAGCCCGTCGCGAACGCAGTCGTGCTCGCGGACGGATCGAGCGGCAACATCGACCAAGCGCTCGATCTCTCCGACCCCGAGCTCGCGCCGTGGTCGCGACGCGTCGAGGCGAAAACGGGTGCGGACGGACGCTTCGAGCTCAGGCCGCGAGCGCAAAGCGCCGTTCGATTCGCCGTCCGCGCCAGCGGGTTCGCGCCTTACGACGCGGAGCGGCCGATCGCCGGGACGCGCAGCGACGTCGGCGATCTCGTGCTCGAGCCGAGCGTGATCCTCAAAGGGCGCGTGATCGATTCGGCCGGTCGGCCCGTCGTGGGCGCGACGCTGCTGCGCGTGGCCACGGGCACCGGGGGAACCGGGGGCTTCGCGTTTTTCGGCGGTCCGCGCGGCGTGCCCGTCGCGACGACGGACGACCGCGGCGGATTCGTGGTCGACCAGCTCGCGAACGGCCCCTGGAAACTCTTGATCACGTCCGACGATCACCCCGACAAGTCCGAGGAAGGCGACGTCGAACGCGCGGGCGACACCGTTGCAAATCTCGAGTTCGTGCTGGCCGACGGCACCGAGATCAGCGGACGCGTCGTCCGCGCACCGGCCGACATGCTGAAGAACCTGTGGGTTCGCGCGCTGCCGCGGCCGCCGAACGGCGAGCGCAGCGCGTTCGAGCTGTCCGACGCCGAGATCGACACCGCCGGCGAGCCGCGCAAGGCGCGCGTCGCTCCCGACGGCACGTTCCGCCTGCGCGGTCTCGTGCCCGGCAGCACGTACGGCGTCAGCGCGCGCGACAGCGAGCGCGCGTGGACGGGCCGGCGCCGCACGCAAATCGTGTCCGCGCGCGCCGGCGATCACGGCGTCGAGCTCCCGTACCAACAAGAGACCGCGATCGTGTTCCAGGTCGTCGATTCGATCAGCGGCGAACCCGTGGTCGAGCTCGACGTGCAAGCGGGATACCAGTGGCGCATGCCGATGCTCGACGAAGGTGGACGGCGCGTGCGCCAGTTTCCCGAAGGCCGCGTGCGCTACTCGAACCTGCCGCCGCCGCCGGCTGCGGGGGATCGCGCGCAGCTCCGCGTGGAGTCGGTCGGCTACACGCCGTTCGAGCGCGCCGATCTCCTCGTCAGCGACGGACAGGACTACGACCTCGGGATCATCCGGCTCGCGCGCGCGCCTGTCGTCAAAGTGCGCGTCACCGATTCGAACTCGTCGCCCGTGAGCGGCGCGCAGGTGTCGCTCGTCGAAGACACGCCGGACGAGGACCTCGGTCATTCGATGAGCATCAGCATCGGCGACGAAGAGGAAGCGCTGGTCGGAGGCGGAGCCTCGCAGCGCTCGCGCACGGACAAGGACGGGATCGCGCGCGTGACGAGCCTGCCCGGTGCGCGCGCGCGCGTGCTCGTGAGCGCCCCCGGTTTCGCACCGCACGCGAGCGAAGTGATCGAGCTCCCCGTCGCCTCCGATGTGGAGCGCGACGTGCGGCTCACGCCGGGCGGAAGCGTGGTCGTCGAGGTGGTCGATTCGAAGGATCGACCGGTCGCGGGCGTCGGCATCGATCACGTGAGCCCGTCGAGCGCGTTCGAGCCGATGATGCTGCACGGCGAAGGTGCCGACATCACCGATGCGGAAGGACGCGTGCGATTCGATCACCTGGCTCCCGGAAGCCATCGCTTCAAGATGCGCGATGCACTCGGCAATACGTTCTCGTTCGGCGATCGGGGCACGGTCGTGATGCGGCGCTCGGGCATGCCGAGCACGCCCGAGCCGGGTTGGAGCGACGTGCTCGTCGTCGAACTCGGCGTCGAGACGCTGCGCTTCGTCGCGCCGACGCGCAGCGAGCTCACGGGCCGGATCACGGAGTCGGGAAAACCGCTCGCGAACGCGACGATCCGACTCACCGACAAAGACGCGGGCGAGCCGTCGTTCGCGAACATGATGGGCGCGGGCGACCAAGCGCGCACCGACGGCAAGGGCGCGTACGAGCTTTCGAACGTCAAGGTCGGTGACTACCGGATGTCGATCACGCACCCGTCGCGCAGCATGCCGTTCGACGTCGACGTCAAAGTGCGCGAAGGCGACAACGAGTTGGATCTCGATCTGCCGGTGGCGATCGTCGAAGGTCGCGTGGAGGACTCGGGCAAGCGTCCGCTCGCCGGCGTGCGTGTTCGCGCGGAGCGCGCGCGCGTCGAAGGCGAGCAGCGTCGCATGGTCTTCACCTCCATGATGGTCAACGACGGCGGAGACGACGACTCGGCCGTGACGATTTCGAACGGCGAAGAAGGCGCCGAAGCGTTCAGCGACTCCGACGGACGCTACCGGCTGCGCGGCGTCGCGCCCGACGTCGACATCGTGGTGAAGGCGAGCGGCAAGGGCGTTCAACCGACGGAATCGAAGTCGTTCAAGGTCGCGCCCGACCAAGTGAAATCGGGCGTCGACTTCGTGCTCGAGCAAGGCGGGACGATCGATGTCACGGTCGTGCACGCGGACGGTCGCCCGGCCGCGTCCTGCCTCGTGCGCGGAACGATCGAGGGCGGGTCCGGCGCTGCGGATCCCAAGGTCGAGCTCTCGGGTCCGAAGGGAATCGCCAAGCTCTCGGGGCTGAAGCCCGGCAAGTGGCGACTCCACGTGCAGATGCTGGGCATCGAATCGGAGAACGGCGACGAAGGGCCGCCTGACCAAGTCGTCGACGTGACGGCCGCACAGACGACGGCCGCCCGGTTCGAGATCCCGTAGGCACGGGAGCGATCGATTCGGAGTTTCCTCGCAACCGAACGGCTCGCGCAGCGTCCGCCTCTCGCCAGTACGGCAGCGCGCGGTTCTACTGGAAGCGTGAACTCGGCGTCTCGTCACAGGCTCGCACCATGCGTCTGACCCAACTCGCTCTGGCGATCGTCGCAGCCGTTGGGCTGCTCGCCGGTGTGTGGTTCTCGATTCGCACCGAACCCGCCGAGGCGCGCGACGCGCTGCGCTCGCCGGAGACCGCGCGTGAGGAGCTCGTACGCAGCGAAGCTCTCGAGGCTCAGGCCGGCGATACCGCTCTTGGAAAAGGGGCTGGGTCCGAACGCACGATGCTCGCCGGTTCGGCGCCGACCCAGAACACTGCAGCGAGCGCGCCGCGCGCCGCGTCGGACTCCGAGGTCGTCGGTCGCATCGTCGACCGCGAGGGTCGCGGCGTCCCGGATGCCGACGTGTACGCATCGAACGGGAACGATTGGGTCTCGATCCCGCTGGACGTCGAGCGAGACGGAGCGCCGCGGAATTGGATCGATATCGAGCGCGCGACCACCGATGCGTCCGGTCGCTTCGCGATCGGCGGGCTGAAGCCCGGCGCGGTTCGGCTCGCGGTCCGCGCGTCCGGTTTTGCGCCGCGTGCGATCGAGGACGGTCTCGTGCCGGACGAGCTGCCGCGTGTCCTCCCCGACATCGTGCTCGAGCCGGGGGTTGTGCTCAGCGGCCGCGTCGTCGATTCCTCCGGGAGCGGCGTGCGTGGAGCGGTTCTTCTCGGCGCCTTCGACGGGACCGCTTCCGGACAGCGCGTCTCGCTTCCGGGCCGCGGAGTGCCGCTCGCGACCACCGGTACGAACGGCGAGTTTCGCGTCGATCGGCTGGGCGCGGGTCCGTGGCATCTCATCGTGGACTCGCCGGGCCATATGGTCGCCGACGCGCACGGCGAAACACGCAGCGCGGGTGAGGAGGTGTCGGGGCTCGTACTGCGCGTCGACGGCGGCGCGGAGATCGAAGGTCGGATCCAGTGGTCCAGCGGAACTCCTCCCGTGGGTTTCGATTCGATCCGTGTGACCGCGCGGCCGAGCCCTGAATCGGCGTCGAACGGCGGCGGCGCGAGCGTGGAAGCACTGCGCGGGCTCGGATACGCGGGGTCCGACGCCGCTTCGAACGGCGCGCTGCTCGATCCGATTCGATCGCGGCCACGCCACGCAACGCCGGATGAGAGCGGACGCATTCAGCTGCGCGGCTTGATCGCCGGCATGCGCTACCGGCTGACGGCGGCGCAGCGGAGTCCGGACACGGAATACTGGAAGACGATCGCGGCGCTCGAGCCCGTGCTCGCGTTCGCCGGCGAGCGCGGCGTCACGCTGGCCGAGCGACCGTCGACGGCGCTCGTGTTCCGCGTCGTCGATGCTTCGACGGGCGAGCCGATCTCCGAGCTCACGGTCGCGGCCGGCGTCGCACGCGAGCGACTCATGCGCGAGGACGACGGTGAAGCGCGCGTGAGTTTTCCCGAGGGTCGCGTGCGTGTTCCGGACCTGCGGACGCAGCCGGGAGCCAAGCCGATCCAGCTGCGCGTCAGCTCGGGCGGCTATCGCGATTACGAGCGGCGCGACATCGCGTTCACTCCGGCGCGGGTGTTGCTCCAGGAC
>JANLUN010000504.1:0-5608 GCA_031363505.1 Planctomycetota bacterium
CGACATGGAGGGCTTCGCCGCCAAGCTCTCGCAGCTCCTCTTCGACGCCCCGCGCGCCGAACGGATGGGTCGCGCCGCGCGCCACTCAGCCGTCGAGCGCTTCGCGCGCGCCAAGATCGTCCGCCAATACGAAGACCTGTACCGGCGGTTGATCGCGGTTCCATGACTCGGGTCTACCTCGACCACAACGCGACGACTTCACTCCGGCCGGAGGCTCGTGACCTATGGCTCGAGCTCGCCGATCGCTTGCACGGCAATCCGTCGAGCGTTCACGCGGCCGGTCGCCACGCGCGACAAGCGCTCGACGAAGCGCGCGAGCGAGCGGCCGCGGCGCTCGGAGTGCACGAGGACGAGATCCTCTTCACCTCCGGCGGCACCGAATCGAACAACCTCGCGATCTTCGGGAGCCTCGCGGACCGTGTGCGACCGCGGGCTCTCGTGACTACGCAAGTCGAACATTCGTCGGTGCTCGGAGTCGGAGCCGCCTTGGAAGCGCGCGGACATCGCGTCGTGCGCGCGCCCGTCGATCGGGAAGGGCAACCGCTCATCGACGCGTTGCTCGACGCGGCCGCTGGGACCGACGTCGGGCTCGTGTCGGTCATGGCGGCGAACAACGAGGTGGGCTCTGTTTCGCCGCTCGCCGAGATCGGTGCCCTTCTGTGCAAGCTCGAAGGCCGCCGCCCGCGGTTTCACACGGACGCCGTCCAAGCATTGGGGAAGATCCCGATGCGCCTTCGGGACTGGGGTGTCGACCTCGCGTCGTTCAGCGCGCACAAGGTCGGCGGGCCTGTGGGCGTCGGGTTCCTTTATAAGAGGAAGGGTGCGCCGCTCGCGGGGCTCTTCTTCGGCGGCGAGCAAGAAGGCGGCGTGCGCCCAGGAACCGAAAACGTTCCGGCGATTGCGGCGGCGAGCTTGGCGGTCGAGCTCGCCATCCGCGAACAGGCAGGCTTCCACGCGCGCACGAGTAAGCTCTCTCTCCTCCTTTGGCGAGAAGTTGAGCGCCTCGTGCCGGGCATCGGAGTTCATGGACCGCCGATCGGCACGAAGTCGCGCTTGCCGAACACGCTGAATCTCGCGATCCCGGGTGTCGACGGGCGGACACTCGTCGCGCGACTCGATCTCGAAGGTCTCGAGGCGAGCGCTGGTTCCGCATGCGCGAGCGGATCGCTCGAGCCGTCGCACGTCTTGCTCGCGATGGGAGCGTCGCCGGATGTCGCGCGTTCGGGGCTGCGATTGTCGCTCGGACGCTCGACGAGTGAACAAGATATCCACACGGCCGCGAAGTTCTTGCGGATAACCGTCGACGCAGCGCGCTGATCCTGCGCTCGCGTCTCCGCTTGTGAACGGCGCGTGAAGAGTTCATCGGTCGAGCGTTGACCACACGCACATCGGCGCATGTAATGCGCGCCTCACAGCGTCGAGCGACGATCATCGCCGAGCGCGTGTGAGCCGACGAAGGGTGAGGAGGAGTCTCTTCGCGGTCAGCCCCTGGGTGGCGTGCGCACCGCACGTCCCCACTGGCATCCTCCGCCCCGATCGGCTCTCGCGCCGGTCCGACCTTGCCGACCCGGAGCTTGAGGAGCCTAGCCGACTTGGAACTCTCGAACGTCCAGAGCCCGGAGGCTGCGGCCCCTGCCCCTCGACTTGGTGAGCTGTGGATGGCCTTGCAGAACGCCGTCCGCGCGAGGATACAACCGGAGCAGTTCGAGACCTGGTTTCGCCACGCGGCCTTGCTCCACGTCGACGATCAGGTCGTGCGGCTCGCGGTTCAGAACACGTTCGCGCGCGACTGGCTCAACACCTACTACCTCGAGATGCTCAGCCAGGCGGTGCACGCGACTCTCAAGGGTCCGCGTCGCATCGAGTTCGAAGTCGACCCTGAGCTCGTCATCACGCCCGGGCCGGAGCCGACCCCGCCGTTGCTCCCCTTGACCGCGTCGCGTCTCTCCGCGTCGCATCCGAGCGACCCGACTCGACCCGTCCAGTCCGGAGTCCTCTGGAACAGCGACATCGGGCTCAACCCGAAGTACACGTTCGACAACTTCGTCGTCGGACCGTGCAACCGATTCGCGCACGCGGCCGCCGTCGGCGCGGCGGAGTCGCCGGGCAAGGCGTACAACCCGTTCTTCCTGCACGGCAGCGTCGGGCTTGGCAAGACGCACCTCTTGCAGTCGCTCTGCTTCGCGTTGCTCGATCGCGATCCGCGTACGCGCATCCTGTACTTGTCGTGCGAAACGTTCGTCAATCACTTCATCAGCGCGCTCGAGAACGGCGACCTGCAGAAGTTCCGCAACAAGTACCGCAACGTCGACGTGCTCGTCGTGGACGACATCCACGTGCTCGCGAACAAGGACCGCACGCAGGAAGAGTTCTTCCACACGTTCAACACGCTCTACCAGTCGGGTCGACAGATCGTGCTGTCCTCCGACAGCCCGCCGAAGGACATTCCGTCGCTGCAAGAGCGCCTCGTCTCACGCTTCAAGTGGGGCCTCGTCACCGAGATCGAGCCGCCCTGCTACGAAACGCGTATGGCGATCCTGAAGCGCAAGAGCCGTGAGAAAGGGCGCGAGATCCCCGACGACGTCGCGCGACTTCTCGCCGAGCGCATCGACAGCAACATTCGCGAGCTCGAAGGAGCCGTCACGAAGCTCATCGGATACGCCGGCTTGTCCGGGCAACCCGTGACCGCGGAGCTCGCACGCGAAGCGTTGCGCGACATCTTCGTGACCCGCAAGGGGCAGCCTTCGATGGAGGACATCCTGGGCCTCGTCACGGAGCGCTTCGGCGTGAAGCTCAGCGAGCTCCAGTCGCGCAAACGCACGAACGCGATCGCCTATCCGCGACAGATCGCGATGTACTTGGCGCGCCGCATCACGCGTCACTCCCTCGAGGAGATCGGTGGTTTCTTCGGAGGCCGCGACCACTCGACCGTGCTGTACGCGGTCGCCAAAGTCGACCGGCTCGTCCTCGAAGACGAGAGCTGCCGCGAGGTCGTCACGACGTTCCTCGGAAAACTGCAAGATCCCGCTTCGTGAGCGCGTCGGGCTGCCGAATTCAGCCCAAAATCCGCGGGTTAGCGCGTGTCGGCGGGGTGTACTTTCGACACCCGCCGACCTACTCTATTCGAGCTTCGAAAGCGGTCCGCCTGGCGCCAACAACACGCCTTCGTCACGTCCGAATCCGTGTGGACATCTCCCGCAAAACCCTTGGACTCCGCGTGGATAACCGCGCCCCTTCCCACATCCCCTCCGTTCCTCGTCGAGAGTCGTTCAGAAGTGCGCCGTAGCTGTCGGATGATCCACGAAGGTGTGTGCGTTGTGCACGGCCGAGGAGGAGCGCTAGCTCGCGTGCAGGAGCGGAGTTCGAACCAAGTTGCTGCGTGTTGTGCGCAAAACGCGGGTCTGCTTATTAAGACGATGAATATCTCTCTAGAGATGATTTCTCAGAGCCACACCGTGCACACCGAGGAGATCCTCGCATGAAGGTCATCTGTGATCGCGAGAAGCTGTCCGCCGCACTCGCGATCGTCAACACCGTCATTCCGAGCAAGAGCACCAAACCCGTGCTCGAGAACGTGTGCTTCGTCGCGAAGGACGACACGCTCGAGCTCGTCGGCACGGACCTCGAGTGTTCCGTGCGATACAGCGTCGAGGGCGTTCAGGTCATCGAGCCGGGTCCCGCCGTCGTTCCCGCGCGCGTGACGCTCGACTTCGTGCGCGATCTGTCCGGCGACACGGTCCACATCACGACGACCGAAGGCAACTGCGTCATCTCGGGTGGAGACGACAGGTGTGAGCTCGTCACGATCGATCCCGACGAGTACCCCGTCATCTCGCGCTTCGGCGACGAGGAGACGTACTCGATCCAAGGCGGCAACTTCACGAAGCTCGTCAACCGGACTGCCTTCGCGGCCGCACGTGAACCCGGTCGGTACGCGATGCACGGTGTGCTGGCCGAGATCGAAGACGGCACGTTGAAGTTCGTCGCGACGGACGGGCGCAGACTCGCGCTGTCGACCATCCCGATCGAGACGAAGAGCGGAGCCAAGAAGTCGGCGATCGTTCCGACGAAGGGCATGCAGGTGTTCTGCCGCGCGATCACGGACCCGCTCGAGCAGGTGAAGCTCTTCTTCGGCGACAACCAAGTCGGCTTGAAGGCGAAGAACGCGGAGATCTTCGCGCGTCTGATCGACGGCGAGTACCCGCGTTACGCGGCTGTGATCCCGAAGGATTCACGCAACATGCTGGAAGCCGATCCGGTGATGTTGACGAAGAAGCTCCGGCTCGTCGCCAACGTCACGGGCAACGAAGCGCGCGCCGTGCGCTTCAAGCTCGGCAAGAACGAGCTCGAGCTGTTCGGCCAGTCCGTCGGACGCGGTGAAGCGCGCGCGCGACTCGACGTCGACTTCAAAGGCGAGCCATCGGAGATCGCGTTCAATCCCGACTTCGTGCTCGACGGCCTGAAGAACTGCGAGGAGTCGCTCGTGCGGTTGCAGTTCAACGAGAAGACGAGTCCCGGCAAGTTCACGCTGGGAGAGAGCTACGTGTACGTCGTGATGCCGATCACGATCGATGCGTGATCGTATGCGGACGCGCGGCACGGTGAAAACGCCAGGAACCACGAGGACCAAGCGCGAGCCAGTCCCGATGCAGGGCGCGCTCCAGCGCTTCCTGCGCGAGAGCGGTCTCGATCGACGTCTCAAGCACTGGCCGGTGTTCGAAGCGTGGACCGCGGCCGTCGGACCGAGCCTCGCACGTCGCGCGATCCCCGTTCGCTTCGGCGACGGTGAGCTCGTCGTCGAGGTCGAGTCGGCCGCGCACCTACAAGAGCTCAAGAACTTCACGGGAGATCACTACCGCGCACTCGCCAACCAACGACTGGGGCGTGCAGAGATCGCGCAGGTCGTGTTCCGAATGAAACGATGACCATGGCCCAAGAGACGAAACCCAAGGCCTACAACGCCGAGTCGATCACGGTGCTCGAAGGACTCGAGGCCGTTCGCATCCGTCCCGCGATGTACATCGGCGACACCGATGTGCGCGGGCTCCACCACCTGATCTGGGAGGTGGTCGACAACTCGATGGACGAGGCCCTCGCGGGCTTCGCCCGCAGTTGCTCGGTCGTGATCGATACCGACGGATCCGTCAGCGTCGCCGACGACGGCCGCGGCATCCCCGTCGACATCCATCCCACGGAAGGCATTCCGGCGGTCGAGGTCGCGCTGACGCGCATCCACGCCGGCGGCAAGTTCGACAAGTCGACGTACAAGGTGTCCGGCGGATTGCACGGCGTCGGCGTGTCGTGCGTCAACGCGCTGTCGGAGTGGTGCAAGGTCGAGGTGCTCCGCGACGGCAAGCTGTACTCGCAGGAGTACCACCGCGGCACACCCACGGCGCCCATGGCCACGAAGCCGGCCGACAAGAAGGACAAGGGCAGCGGCACCACGGTGCGCTTCAAGCCCGACGGGACCATCTTCGAGACGGTCGACTTCCATTGGGACACCGTTGCTTCGCGGCTGCGTGAGCTCGCGTACCTGAACAGCGGGCTCACGATGCATCTTCATGATGAGCGCACCGACAAGAAGATGGACTACTTCGCGAAGGGCGGC
>JANLUN010000507.1:0-9112 GCA_031363505.1 Planctomycetota bacterium
CCGCCGAAGACCTTGCGGCCCTTGACGCCCGGCCTCGAATATTCGATCTCGACGTCGGTGAGGCCGACGCGTTGCTTGACGGTCGCCGGCGGAGAGGCTTGAGGGAACTCGAGCTTCGTGGCCTGGGACGTCGCTGCGTGAGAGTCGACTGCAAAGAGAGGGACAACCAGCGCGGAGAGCGCGCCGAGGAGGAGTTGGTGCTTCATGATGCGAGCATTCTAAGGAAGTGAGCGCGCGAACTGGAGAGTCGTCACGCGGCTCGTACACGCAACAAGCGCTGGAGCGCGATCGCCAGGACGACGACGATCGCCGGGGCGATCAGGTTGTACCAGAGGAATGCGATCTCCATCCCCGTGACGTGGATGGTCAGGATCACGGCTTGGGCCACGATCGCCGCGACGAAAACGGCGCGGCCTTGGACGGACCGAACGAAGAAGGCCACCAGGAAGATGCCCAGGATCGTTCCGTAGAAAAGCGACCCCAGGATGTTGACCGCCTGGATCAAGTTCTCGAAGAGCGAGAACAACGCCGCGAAGCCGAGCGCGAGCAATCCGAAAACGACCGTGGCGACTTGAGTCGCGCGCACTTGCGCTTTGTCGCTGCGCTCCTTGCGCGTCACATCGATCGTCCACGTCGTCGCGAGCGAAGACAGCTCCGCGCTCGTGCTGCTCATGCCCGCGCAAAAGATCATCGCCAGCAAGAGCCCGATGATGCCGACGGGCAAGTGCTCCATGATGAACGAGATGAAGATGTAGTCCTTGTCGTTGGGCTCGGCCGCCGGGAGGACCGTGCTCAAGTGTTCGCGAAACCGACCTTGGAGCTGTGCGTCTTCGCGCTCGACGGCTTGCAACTCCGCGAGCGTCGCGTCGGCGCGCGCGACATCGTCGGCACGCCAGGCTTCGACGAGACGACCCGCCAGATCCTCGCGCTGGGCCGTCGTTTCTCCGTGCGCGATCTCCAATTCGCGCGTGATCGACGTGGTGTCTGCGCTCCGCGCGGCGGCGAGGTTGGCTTCGTTCCAGTGCAGCGGGCTCGGATGGAACAAGTAGAAGACGAAGACGAGCACCCCGGTGAGCAGGATGAAGAACTGCATCGGGATCTTCAGCATGCCGTTCATCCAGAGACCGAGGCGCGCCTGACGCGCGGACTGCCCGCTCAAGTAGCGCTGCACTTGGCTCTGATCGGTGCCGAAGTACGAGAGCTGCAGAAAGAACCCGCCGATCAAGCCGGTCCAGAGCGTGTACTTGTCGTTCGGATTCCAAGACAAGTCGACGACATCGAGCTTGCCCATCGCGCCGGCCAGCGCGAGGCTCTCGCGGAACGAAACGGACTCGCTCAGCGAGCGCACGATCAACACGAAAGCGACGACGATCCCGCCGATCATCACGGCCATCTGTTGCTTGTGAGTGACGCCGACCGCGCGCGAACCGCCGGACGTCGTGTACAGGATCACGAGCGCTCCGATGAAGACGCACGTGAGCGACAGCGGCCAGTGCAGCACCTTGCAGAGGATGATGCCGGGCGCGTAAATCGTGATGCCGGCCGCCATGCTGCGCTGGATCAGGAACAATCCAGCTGTGAGCAAGCGCGCGCGATTGTCGAAGCGCCGGCCGATGAACTCGTACGCGGTGTACACCTTCCACTTGTAGTAGAGCGGGATGAACACGGCCCCGATGACGAGCATCGCCAGCGGCAGTCCGAAGTAGAACTGCACGAAGCCCATGCCGTCGAGGTAGCCCTGACCGGGAGTGCTGAGGAACGTGATCGCGCTCGCTTGCGTCGCCATCACGCTCAGCCCGACGGTCCACCAACGATCGTCCGCGCCGCCGCGCAGATAGTTTTCGCTCGTGTTGTCGCCGCGCGTCTTCCACACGCCGTAGCCGACGATGAAGCCCAGCGTGCCGAGCAAGACGGCCCAGTCGAGCAGGCTCATCGTTCTTCGCGCGAGCGAGGGTGCGCAACGGCGTTCATTCGCGCGGGGTCCTGCGGCTGATCAAGTTCGCGAGCAGTCGATACGCACCGGGTACTCCGGCAGGAAGCTGTCGGAATAGGCTCAATCCGGTGTAGACGAAGCGACCCTTGCCGTGATCACACGCGATCAGCGCTCCGTTCGAAGGCGCTTCGCTCGGATCGTTCCAAGCGATGAGCGCCGTGTAGTGCGGATCGAGATCACCCGCGAAGTACAAGCCGCGCTCCTGCACCCAACCCTCGAAATCCGCGGCACCGATGACGTTGGGCGTGGTGAGCAACGCATGCGTCGGCGCGAGGAACGTCGGCGCCGCTTCCTCGACGGTCACGCGGTCGCGCGTCAGCGAGAATGGATACGGCCCAATCTGCTTCGCGCTCATCACGAGGTCGCTGCCGTTCGTGTTGTACTGCACGAGCAGCGTTCCGCCCTTCTCGACGTACGCGAGCAGCAGCGGCTGAAAGCGCGGCAACGCTCGCACGGTGTTGTACGCGCGGATGCCGGTCACGATCGCGTCGCACTTTTCCAAGTCTTCGAGACGCGCGCTCGCGGGATCGATGTGCTCGACGGCGAGTCCGAGGCGTCGAAGCGCGCTCGAAACGTCGTCCCCGGCTCCGTCGATGAAGCCCACGGTCGCGACATCGACAGCGATGTCCAGCGGCACAAGCGTGACCTCGGCCGGCGTGTACCACGTCTGCGGCTGGATGTGCGGATAGTCGATCACGTGCAAGCTGCTGTCCGCCGAACCGAGCGGGCCTGTGAACGCGACGTGCATTTTGCCCTCGAGTGCACCGGGCGCGCGCCGAAGGACGAGGTCCACCGTGCGACGTTCCCCACGCTTCAATCCCTCGATGGGCGGCGGAGGAGCTTGAAGCGAGAAGCCCGCGGGCAGGGACAGTTGCAACGCTCCACTAAGACCGTCACGCAGCGCTTCGACTTCGACGGATACGCTCGTGCGCTCCGCGCGGACGATGGCGACGGGGTCGACGACTCGAACGGACGCGACGGGCGTGATCACGACCGAGCGCGTGCGCTCGCCGGCGACCCGATCGACCCACTTGTTCATCAAGGGACGAGCGACACGGATCTCGAGTCCATCGGGAAGTTTCAACGTGGCGGTGAACGTGGACGACGCGTGCGACTCGGGCTCGATGCCGGCGACGTGCGCGGGCGTCAGCCAATACGGTTGGTCGATCGTCTGCTCGCGCTCGATCTCGTACGGCACTTCGACGACCACCGGATGATTCGGCGTGAGCTCCTTCCCCACCACCGTGCGCGACGAGCCGGGAGCGACGACGTCGTCGAGAGTGAGCAGCGCTCCCGGTCGCCGCTGCAGCGCCGACACGGCGACCTTCAACGTGTCGCCCACTGCCGCGCGCGACACCTCCGCCGTGACCTCGACGACGGCGCCGCACGCCTGCAAGATCAAGCGCCGGGTCGCTTCGGCTTTCCAGCGCGCCCAAGCGCGCGCGGGATCGTTCGATTCCGCCAACGCGTCGAGCGTGCGAGCGAGCGCCGACAATCCGGGCACGCTCAGCTCGGGCGCTTCCGGTCGAAACGAATCGACGAGCGCTTGGACCTGTTTGTGCACACGCTCGAAATCGAGCGCTAGCCCGTCGAGCAAGTCGGGCGTCGCGCACGCCGGACCTCGATCGAGGCGCAGGTACTCCAGCGCCTCACCGCGCGCCTCCGCGGCGCCGAAACCCTGACTCTTGTGCTGGCTGCGACTTCGTCCGGCGAGTTCGGTGTAGCTCAATCCGAGCAACGGATCGAAGCCGCCGACGTCGACCGTGATCCAGTGCGTCGGATCCTTGCGTGCGTACTCGGCGAGATCGGATCGCCACCACGTGCTGCCGTTGAAGAAGAGACGCCGCGCCTGCCACGTCTCCAAGCCTTCGGCCAATTGCTCGGGATACGCGCGCGCATCGGCAGCGAGCTCGAACGCTTCGCGCGCGAGGATCGCGGACGCCGTGTGATGACCGTGTCCGCCGCTGCCGTCGGTGTCGAACCGCGTGATGATCACGTCCGGGCGAAACTGGCGGATCACGCGCACCACGTCGCCGAGGACCTGCTCGCGGCCCCACTTGGCGAACGTCTCCTCGGGAGTCTTGCTGTAGCCGAAGTCGACGGCGCGCGTGAAGAATTGCTCACCGCCGTCGAGACGCCGCGCTTCGAGCAGCTCCTGCGTGCGCAGGATGCCGAGACCGTCGCCGAGTTCCGATCCGATCAGATTCTGTCCGCCGCCGCCGCGCGTCATGCTCAGGTAGGCCGTGCGCACCTGCCGCCCGTTCGCGAGGTAGCTGATGAGGCGCGTGTTCTCGTCGTCGGGGTGCGCGGCGATGTACAGCACGCTGCCGACGACTTGCAACTGGCGAAGGCGATGCAGGATGCCGGCTCCGTCCAGCTGCGGCGGAGGTCGCTGCGCCTCCGCCCGGCCGCCGAAGCCGATCGAGAGAACACAGACGAGCGCGAGGCGAAGGGCGACGGTGAGAAACTTCATGGAGGCGCGAGAGGGTAGCGGGAACGCCTGGAGCTGAGCCAGCCGAGAGTGAGCCTTCTACAGTGGATCTACACCCACGGGCGGCGGCGCTACACTCGTACCCGGCATGCACCGCACACGGCCCGCAAGTCCGACGTGCGTCGGTGTGTGTTCTTGGTCCCTGCGCGCGCGCTCGCCCGCGGAGCTCGCGCAAGGGCTCGCACGAGTGGGCGCTGGCGCCGTGCAGATCGCGCTCGACCCGCTGCGTACGCGCGCGTGGAGCCAGGAGGAAACGGTCGCAACGTTGTCGGCGGCCGGCATCGCAATCCGCTCGGGGATGATGGGCACGGAGGGCGAAGACTACAGCTCGCTCGAATCGATCCGCGCGACCGGCGGTGTGCGTCCGACGAAGCACTGGCGTGCCAATCGGACGGCGGCGGCGGAGAACGCAGCGCTCGCGAATCGCCTCGGCATCCGGCTCGTCAGCTTCCACGCCGGCTTCCTGCCGCACGAACGTTTCGATCGCGAGCGCGCCGTGCTCATCGATCGGCTGCGCGAGATCGTCGACCTGTTCGCGGCAGAAGACGTGATGACGGCGTTCGAGACCGGACAAGAAAGCGCGCAGACGTTGCTCGACGTGTTGAATGAGCTCGATCGGCCGACGGCGGGCATCAACTTCGATCCCGCCAACATGATCCTCTACGGCATGGGCGATCCGGTTGTCGCGCTGCGTCTCCTCGCACCGCACGTGCGACAGATCCACGTCAAGGACGCGCGCGCCACGCGCGTCGCCGGCACATGGGGCAGTGAGGTTCCCGTCGGCGACGGCGACGTCGACTGGCCCGCGTTCTTCGCCGTCGTGCGCGAGACGAAGCTCACGTGCGATCTGATGATCGAGCGCGAAGCAGGCGACGATCGCGTCAATGACATCCGGCTGGCGCGCGAACGCGTCGACGCCTGGCTCGGACTCTCGCGGAGCCCGCGCACGTGAGCGGCACCGCTCCCATAGGTCTCGGCGTCATCGGCCTCGGCCTCATGGGACGCACGCACATCATGGCGTTCCGCGCGGCGGATTCCGCAGGCCTGACCAACCGATTGGTCGCGGTCTGCGACCGCAATGCCGAACGGCGCGCAGGTCTCGTCGACGCGCCGGGCAATCGCGGGCGGATCACGCCGCGCAAGCGCCTCTTCGATTCACGCAAGGTGAAGGCATACGAGCGCGCGGAGGACCTCATCCACGATCCTGACGTCGGCGTCGTCAGCATCTGCACGCACACCGACTCCCATGTAGACCTCGCGATCGCGGCGCTCGCCGCGGGGAAGCACGTCCTCGTCGAGAAACCCGTAGCGCTGCGTTCCAGCGAAGCGGCGCGACTCGCGCGAGCAGCGGACTCGTCGCGAACGCTGTGCATGCCGGCGATGTGCATGCGCTTCTGGCCGGGTTGGGATTGGCTGCACGCGCACGTCGTCAGCGGAGCGTTCGGCGCCGTGAAGAGCGCGGTGTTCCGTCGCCTCGGCGCGCATCCGGCCTGGTCGCAACACTTCTACGGCGACTTCGATCGCTCGGGCGGCGCGCTGTTCGACCTGCACGTGCACGACGCGGACTTCGTGCGCTGGTGCTTCGGTGCGCCGGCGTCGGTCGCGACGAGCGGATCGCTCGAGCACGCGACGACGAGCTACCGCTATGAGCGCGGTCCCGCGCACGTCGTCGCCGAAGGCGGATGGATCCGCACTCCTGGATTCGCGTTCCGCATGTGCGCCACGGTCGTGTTCGAGGAAGCGACCGCCGACTTCGATCTCTCTCGCAAACCCAAGCTCTTGTTGACGCGTCACGGATCGACCGCGCCGGTGACGGTCGAGAGCACGACGGGATACGACGGCGAAGTGCGCCACTTGCTCGGGGCGATCGCGGGCACGACGAAGCAACTCACGGCGACGATCGCGGAATCCGTCGAGCTCACGCGCATGCTCGAGGCCGAGCAGGAGAGCCTCGCCAGCGACGAACCGGTGCCGCTGCGACGCCCACCTATCTAGGACCGAGTGGTCGCGGCTACGATAGAAGCGCAGCGCACCCGGCAGATGGTCCGTCGCCCCTGAGTTCGCTCATCCCGAGGACCCCGGTGTGCACGTCCGGCTCCTTGAAGGCGGTAGGAGGTTGTGATGACAACGAGTTGGTTCCGCAGTTTGCGTCCCGATGCTGCAATCTTCGCGCTCGCCGCGTGCACATGGTTGGCGCCGCGTGCATCCGCGGATGTGCACATCGTCGACATCTATGGCGGCGGCGACTTCACGCAGATCCAGGCCGCGATCGACGCGTCGGTGGATGGCGACACGATCTTCGTCAAGGGCGGCGGGTACGCGACGTTCACCGTCGACGACAAATCGCTGTGGATCGTGGCCGAGCCGGACACCCCCGGCTTCCCGGTCATCATCTGGGACACGGTGCGGGTGAAGAACCTCTCGGCGGGCAAGTCGGTCTTCCTCTACGACATCACGGCCATCGGCATCCCTGCTTCGCCGCCGCAGGCGGGGCTCATCCTGACGGACAACGTCGGTCACGTGCGCGCCGAGGCGTGCGAGTTCTACGGCGCGAGCGGTGCACCCAATCGCGCCGGCGCGTCGGGAGCAGACATCGCAACTTGTTTCTCAGTCTCGTTCCAGATGTGCAGCTTCACGGGTGGACCCGGTTACCAAGAGAGCCAATGCGACGGTTGTTACACACCGTACGAGAGCGGCGGCGACGGCGTCTCGACAGCGGGCTCGGTCTTGGCGTTCTACGACTGCACGCTGAGCGGCGGCAACGCCACCACGAACAATTGGCAGTCCATCGCAGGCAGTGGCGGGCACGGCTGCGACGTGCAGTCCTTCGGCTTCTTCGCGTCCGGCAGCCGCTTCTACGGAGGAGGCGGCGGCCAAGCGACCGACTGGCAAGCGCCTCAGGCCGGCAACGGCGGACACGGCGTGCGAGTCGCCGCGGGAGCAGCGCAGCTCCTCGACAACACCTACAGCGGCGGACAGGGAGGCCTGGCGCCGGAAGGATTCCCCGGAGTTCCGGGAGCGTCGACCCAAGGCCCGGGGATCGTCAATTTCTTGAGTGGGCAGAAGCGCCTGGGCTCCGCCAACGCTCAGGTCGGCTCGGGCCAATCGCTGTCCGTGACTCTGATCGGTCGGCCCGGCGATCGCGTCTACTTGCCGACGGCGCCCACTTCGAACTGGCGCTACCTAGCGGCCAAACTCGGTGTGTGGCTCATTCCCGTGCCGGTGAGACTCGACCACACACCGATCGCGATCCTTCCGGCCTCGGGCACCGCGGTCGTGCAGGTTCCGATGCCGAATCTGTCGCCATCGGAGTCGGCACGACAAGTTTTCGCGCAGTGCATGTTCCTGTCAGCGCAGGGGCAGTTCGTGCTCGGCAGTCCGCTGCACATCGTCATCCGCAACTGAACGACGTAGTACGGAGCCAGGCTCCGTACTTCACGTGCACTGCGCGCAGCTCGCGATCACAGCGCGAGGCAGTGATCCATGCGCTTCGCGATGTCGGCGAGTCGTCCGCGTCCCCCACCGTCGACCTGAAAAAGGCATCGGAAAGTACGACAGATCGTCGGTTGGCCCGCTCTTGGAGTCGCAGAGGGTGCATGGCATCGAGCCGCGAGCTCGAAGGCCGCGAGCAGGATCAACCCAAGCCAGCCGAGCGCTGCGCGGGTTGAGCAGGCGAGCTAGCGCCGATCCCCCCCATCCAAACTCGTCGTACCGAGGAGAAAGTCATGAATTGTGTCGTGGTCGAATGCATTCCCGTCGTCGCAGCGCGCTCGTCCAGGACGTGGCGCAGGACGCTCGCGTGGATGATTGGACTCGTGTGCTTGACGGCGTCGGCCGAGGCTCAGCTCAGCGACCAAACCCAGACCCCCAACGTCGTCGGAGCGGGCATCGCGAAGTCGCTCGCTCAGGAGATCGGCACCGGACGCGGTGACATCTTCACGCCGGACGCTTCGCGATTCCTGATCGCACGGGATCCGTTCCGCTCGATCCGCCGCGGGAGGCAGCTCTTCCAGCGCAAGTTCACGATCGCCCAGGGACTGGGTCCGCGCACGGACGACGGCGTCGGCGACATCGCGCTAGAAGGCTCGCTCGGCGCGGGTCTCACGGACAATTGTGCGGCTTGCCATTCGTCTCCGTTCGGCGCGGGCGGATCCGGAGGTCACGTGTTCACGCGCCCGGACACGCGCGATGCTCCGCACCTCTTCGGTCTGGGCCTCGTCGAGATGCTGGGTGACGAGATCACCAAGGACCTGCGCGCCGTGCGCGAACTAGCGATCGCGAGGGCCGCGCTCTCCGGAAACCCGGCCACGCTTTCGCTGGTCAGCAAGGGCATCCGCTACGGGACCTTGACGGCGCATCCCGACGGATCGGTCGACACGACCGACGTGCACGGTGTCGACGCGGACCTGCGCGTGCGGCCGTTCTTCGCGCAGGGCGCGACGATCTCGATCCGCGAGTTCGTGGTCGGCGCGCTCAATGCCGAGATGGGACTCGAGACGCCCGATCCGGACTTGCTCGCCGCATCGCAGGGTCAGGACGTGACGACGCCCGCCGGCATGCAGTTGACTGGTTCGATGGACACGATCGAAGCGCCTCCGGCGCAGAGCGCGGCGCACGATGCGGATCAC
>JANLUN010000531.1:0-1851 GCA_031363505.1 Planctomycetota bacterium
TACACGGGCTTCGCGATCGAAGCGAAATCGGTCTGGGTCCTCGCGGTGGGCGGGACCGTCACGGTGACGAACACCGTTTCGATCCAAAACCTGACGTCGAACCAGTCCGCGCTGCTCGCCGGAGTCACCGTCAACGCGCAGACGATCCTCGACTTTCCGCCGCCGAGGACGTTGCGCCAAGCGCCAGGGCTGAGCCTTGCGAACAACGTGGGCCACGTGCGCGCACAAGGCAGCACGTTCAAGGGCGCTCGCGGGACCACGCAATACTCCGAGCTGGGCAACGGCGGGGCGGGCGCCGACATCGAGAGCTGTCTGTCCGTCGCGTTTTCCGGATGCTCGTTTCTCGGCGGCAATGGAAGATTCGCGTGCGACTTCGTCTGGTGCGGCGCGCCCTACGCGCGCGGCGGGCACGGAGCGCGCACGAATCTCTCGATCGCGGCGTTCTACGCTTGCACGCTCCAAGGTGGAGTGGGCGATCAGGCCGAAGCCGATCCGCCCGGGAACGGCGGCAACGGTTGCGACGTTCCGACGTTTGCGATCTTCGCGTCGGGCACGCAGTTCATCGGCGGGCAAGGCGGATACATGCAAAACGTCCACTTCTCCGGCGGGAATGGTGGCGACGGCCTCAACGTCGCGCCGGGCGCACGCGCGTTCTCGCTCGACAACTCGTACACGGCGGGACCTGCGGGCCTCTCGTTCTTCGGGAACCACGGCAACCCGGGGAGCGCGACGGCGGGCGGTGGGATTCTGAACCTGTGGAGCGGGCAGAAGCGCCTCGCCACATCGAGCATCTTGGCGACGTCCGGCGGCACGCTGACCGTCTCGTTCCAGGGAGCGCCAGGCGATCGCGTGTATCTCCCGACGGCGTCGACGTCGCATTGGCAGCTCGTGAAGGTGAAGTTCGGCGTCTGGCTCCTGCCCGTGCCCGTGCGTCTCGATCACACGCCGGTCGCGATCCTCTCGCCGTCTGGCACGGCCACGATCCAATTCCCGATGCCGAATCTCGCTGCGGGCGAGTCGGTGCGACGCGTGTTCGCTCAGGCCGTGTTCCTCTCCACGCAAGGACAGGTCGTGCTGGGCAGCCCGCTCCACTTTGCGATCTTGAACTGAGCTGCGGCCCCGCGGTCCGCGGAAGGGGTGATAAACTTCGCTATTTCGGAAACGGCGAAGAATCCTCTTTCCAGGCAGCTCATGTCCCAATCGCTCCTCAGCCTCCTCGCGTCCTCGTTCGTACTCTCGGCTCCTGCGCTCGCGGGTACGCGCTTCGTCGACGTCTCGCTGGCCACAGGCGCGAACGACGGCTCCACGTGGGCGGACGCGCACCAAGGCGTCGACGGCATCCAAGCTGCGCTAGCGCTCGCGACCTCGGGTGACGAGATCTGGGTCGGGGACGGCTTGTACAAGCCCACCGCAACGCTCACGCGCACGATCTCGATCGACCTGAAGAGCGGCGTCGCGATCCTCGGCGGATTCGCAGGAAATGAGACGCTCGCGTCTCAAGCCGACCCCGCGCTGAACGTGACGATCCTCTCGGGCGACCTCGCGGGCGACGATGGCGGCGCCGGCGTCAACGAGAACTCGGTGCACCTCGTGCGCGGCGCGGGCGCGGACGCGACGGCGGTCATCGACGGCTTCACGATCGAAGCCGGGAACGCCAACGCGGCGGGCGCGGACAACGATCGCGGCGGCGGACTTCTCTTCGTCGGCTCGAGCCACGGCACCGTGCGGCGCTGTCTCGTCCGCGACAACCGCTGCTCGTTCGGCGGCGGCGCGGGATACATCCGCGGCAGCAGTCCGACGTTCCTCGATTGCACGTTCGAGGACAACCTCGGCGCGTCGTTCGGCGGCGCG
>JANLUN010000539.1:0-4358 GCA_031363505.1 Planctomycetota bacterium
TGTGATGCCGTTCGTGAGCACGCTCGTCCTGCGGCGCGTGTCCGCCGCGGTACTGCTCGCCGCCGTCTTCGCCGGTTCGGGATTCCTGCTCAAGGAGTACAACCCCACGATCGACGACGACACGTTCTTTCCGCGCACGCCGCTGATGCAGGAACTGCAGCACACGATCGGCGATCACCGGCTGATGATCCTCGACGACCGCTGCCTGCCGCCTGACACGAACATGCCGTACGGGATTCGTGTCGCTTCGAACTACGACGCGCTGTGGGTGCGCGAGTTCGACACGCTCTACAAGGGCCTCTTCCAGTCGACGGACAATTGGCGCACCGCGAAGCGCGCCACCGAGGCGGGATTGAAGCTGTGCGGTATCGAGTACGTGCTCGCGGCCGCACCCTGGCCCGCTGTCGACACGAGCACGGAAGGCGGAGCCGACGAAGCGCGCGAGGTCGACGGCGTGAACCTCGGCCAGCGCCGCGCGGTGCGCCAGACGTTCGTGGCCGAGAAGGATCGTCTGCAAGCGATCGAGTTGCGCGTGATGCACTCCGCGATGAACGCGCCGCGCACGTTGAGCGTGAGGCTCGAGGACCTTGCGACCGGCAACACCGTCGCGACGGGCGAACTCGGGCCACAGCTCGACACGCAGCCGATGCCTTCGGGAATGGTGTGGCGACCCGTGATCTTCCAATTCGCGCCGATCGAGGGTTCGCGCGGCCGCTCGTACAGGCTCGAGGTCCGCGCCGACGCAGGACGAGCCAGCGACGCGATCTTCCTGTGGGCGGTTCGGAAAGCGTCGGGTCCGGGCGAGAAGTACGAGATCGACGAGCGCGCGACGAACGGCCGCATGTGGTTCAACTGCTCGTACAACTTCGACGCGTTCGAGCTCGTGCTGCGCAAGTCGAAGTACTCTCTGTGGCGCTACAAGAATTCGCCGTCGCGGTACTACTGCGTCGATCGCGCGGAGCTCGCGGCGTCGGACGAAGCCGCGTTGCAGCGACTCCTTGCGCCCGAATTCGATCCCGCACAGTCCGTGGTCTTGAGCGCGCCGGCCACCGTGTCCGCGACCGACGACGGCGGCGGCTCCGGTGCAGTGCCCGCGACCGTGATCACCGACGAGCACGCGCGCGTGCGACTGCGCGTCGAGCGCACGACTCCGGGCTACCTCGTGATCACGCGCTCGCACTATCCCGGCTGGCGCGCGCGCGTCAACGGCCGCGACGAGCCGCTCCTGCGCGCGAACCTCGGGCTCTCGGCGATCCGCGTCGAAGCGGGAACGAGTGAGATCGAGCTCGACTACGATCCGAAGTCGTTCGCGATCGGCCTGTGGTGCACCGCGCTGAGCGCCGTCGGCTGCGGGGCTTGGCTCGCGTTCGCGTCGCGACGACGCGCGTCATCCGCCTGAGGGCGAGACGACGATGCGCGACCTGCGCTTGACCTCGAGGACGCGGTACGTATCCGGCGGACTGCGGCCGAACGTGAACGGCATGAAGCCGCCGTTGCTCGCGTAGAACTCGGCCCACAGGTGCGGTGACACGGTCATCACCCAGAACTGCGGCGGGCCTTGAACGACGGTCACCGGCGCGGCGGTGCGTTCGGGGATCGGAAAGACGCCCGTGTTGTTGTTCGGCACCACGACGATATCGCCCGTCATGAACTCCTCGCGCTCGATGTCGAGGGGAACCGCGCCCGCGAGCTGCATGTAGTACTGGAAACCCCAGTGGCCCAGGAAGAGCGTGCGCTGCTCGTTGCTGATGTGCTCCGCGCGAATCTCCTCGACCGACGAGCGCACGTTGTTCGCCCAGCGGAAGTCGCCGTACGCGACGAGGAGCGCGAGCACGGCGCTCACGGCGAAGAACGCCCACGACCGCGCGCTCGCAAGCACGCGGGTCGCGCCGAGCCTGCGCACGACGAGGACTCCGAGCGCCGACGCCATCGGCAGGTTCGAGCGGCCGTTGTTCACCCAATTCATGTACGCGGCGAACACGAACGTCCCGAGCACCCAGCAGCACAGGAGCAGGCTCTCTGCGTCACGGTGTCGCTTGAAGTCGGAGAACGTGAGCGCGAGCAAGCTGACTCCGCCGCACGCGAGAGCGAACAACTGAGCGATGACTGGCGGCGCGAGCTCGCGCAGCTCGAACGACTCCATGCCCACGAACGGCAGGTTGAGACCGATCAGATAGAGACCGATCGCCATCGCGACGATCGTCGCGACGATCCATCGCCACGACCAGAGCAACGGCACGAAGACGAGCGACGGAAGGAGACAACCACCCGCGAAGACGAGACCGACCCACGTCTGTTGCAGACGGCCGACGCCTTGGATCTCGCGCAGCGCGGACGCGTACTGCGCCGCGTCGAGCAGCAATCCATTGCCGTACATCGCGCGCGTGTAGAACTGATACCCGGCGAACGCTGCGGCCGGCACGAGCAGGAACAGAAGATAGGTCCCCGGCCGGCGCGTCCGGAACAGGCCGTACACGGCGAGCAGCGGCAAGAGGTTCACGCCGAAGTACTTCGTGAGCCCGGCGAATGCCGCGAGCACCGCGCTCGCGAGGAACCACGTCCAGCGCCCGCGATCGAAGCCTTGGATCCAACACCAGATCGACCAACACCAGAACCCGAGCATCATCGTGTCGCACATCACGTTGGTGCTCGACACGAGGAAGACGGGCGTGAAGAGACCGATGAACGCCGCGAGCAGCGGCTGCGAACAGAATCGGCGCGCGAGCACATACGTGCCCGCGATCGCGAATCCCGAAGGCACGAGGAATGCCAAGTGGAGCGCGATCTCGCTCCAACCGAACACGGCCGCGACCGCCGCGATGTAGTAACCCGTGAGCGGCGGGTTCTTCGTCACCTCGTGCATCTGCCGCGAGCTGAAGTCCCAATCCACCGCGAAGCCGTAGAAGTCGAGCGGGTGCGACTGCAGGTGCTTCCCGAGCCACAGGAAGAGCGGATCGTCGATCGTGAACGCCTTCGTGCAGAAGAGCGCGAGGATCCCGAGCATCACCGCGAGCACGATCGTGAGCTCGTGCTTCGTCGAACGCACAGGTGCGCTGACGGGTGCCAGCACGGGCACCGGTTCGAGCGCCGGTTCGGGCGCCGGCGCGTTCGGATCGGTGTTCATCCGCGGATCGGGCTCAAGCGCGCACGAGCCGCCGCAAGACGAACTGCAAGATGCCGCCGTGCCGGTAGTACTGCACTTCGTTCGGCGTGTCGATGCGCAGCAGGGCCTCGAACTTCTTCTCCTTGCCGTCCGCGCCGCGCGCACGCACGGTGAGCCGCGTGCCCGGTTCGAATCCGCCCTCGATCGCCTTCGTGATGCCGTCGATCGCGAACGTCTCGTGTCCGGTCAAGCCGAGCGTTTCCCCGCTCTGACCGCCGACGAACTGCAGCGGCAAGATCCCCATGCCCACGAGGTTCGAGCGGTGAATGCGCTCGAAGCTCTCCGCGATCACCGCGCGCACGCCGAGGAGAAACGGCCCCTTCGCAGCCCAGTCGCGCGACGAACCCGTGCCGTACTCCTTGCCGGCGATCACGACGAGCGGCGTGCCTTCCTTGGCGTACTTCATCGCGGCGTCGTAGATCGACATGCGCTCACCGTCCGGTACGTGAACGGTCTCGCCGCCTTCGACTCCGGGGACGAGTTTGTTCTTGATGCGCGTGTTCGCGAACGTGCCGCGCACCATCACCTCGTGGTTGCCGCGGCGCGCGCCGTACGAATTGAAATCCGCCGGCGTGACGCCGAGCTCCTGCAGGTAGCGTCCTGCCGGACTCTGCGGCTTGATCGATCCAGCGGGCGAGATGTGATCGGTCGTGATGCTGTCGCCGAAGTAGCACAGGACGCGCGCGCCGCTGAGATCGGACACCTTGCCGGGTTTCGCCGGCATGTCGACGAAGTACGGCGGATGCTTCACGTACGTCGACTTCTCGTCCCACACGTACGTGTCGCCTTGCGGCACCTTCATGCCGCGCCAGCGCTCGTCGCCTTCGAACACGCCTGCGTACGTGCCCTGGAACATCTCCGAGCGCACGTGCTTCACCATCACGTCGCCCACTTCCTTGGCGGTAGGCCAGATGTCTTTCAGGTAGACGGGCTTGCCGTCCTTGCCGGTGCCGAGCGGCTCGGTCGTGAGGTCGATGTCGACGTTACCGGCGAGCGCGAACGCGACGACGAGCGGCGGTGAGGCCAAGTAGTTCGCACGCACTTGCGCGTGCACGCGGCCTTCGAAATTACGATTACCGGAAAGCACCGCGGCGGCGACGAGGTTGCACTCGTCGATCGCGTCCGTCACGTTCTTCGGAAGCGGCCCGCTGTTGCCGTTGCACGTGGTGCAGCCGTAGCCGACGAGGTTGAAGCC
>JANLUN010000585.1:0-6975 GCA_031363505.1 Planctomycetota bacterium
GCGTGAACGGTGTCAACATCAACAGTCACCTCCCCGCGGTCCCTGGCGAGGACGTCGACACGCTCGACAGCGTGCCGACCTTCCCGACGTTCACGTCGAACACGATCCTCAGCTTCCCCGGCGTGGCGATCGCCGGGGACAGCGACAACGCCGGCATCGTGATCGCGGGCGGGTTCGGCTTCTACCGCGTCAGCGAGGCCGAGGACGCGCGCGATTGGAACAGCGACGGTGACGAGAACGACTTCGTCTTGTGGCGCACGTCGCTCAGTCAGTCGGTATCGGTGTACATGGGATCGCACAACTCGCTCTCGCGGCTTGCGATCTTCGTCAACCCGGTTGGGACGCCGGCCGGCGGTGCTTACATCGCGACCGAGAACCAAGAAGGCGTCGGTGGTCTCGATCTCAACGGCGACGGAGACGCGAACGATCTCGTGCTCCGCTACTTCGAGTTCTAGGACCGTGTCCAAGCCGACAGAGGCGCGGCCGCTCGGTTTCCACCTCGCCTTCCCGGTCGCGGACCTCGAGGCGGCGCGCGCGTTCTACGGCGGGCTTCTCGGCTGCCGGGAAGGACGCAGCGCGAGCGACTGGGTGGATTTCGACTTCTTCGGGCACCAGATCTCGGCGCACTTGATGCCGAGTGCGTGCTCGGCGTCGGGAGCGCACGACGTCGACGGCGACGACGTGCCGGTGCGTCACTTCGGGCTCGTGCTCGCGTGGGACGATTGGACCGTGATGCGCGATCGCCTGCGCGCCGCCGGCACGACCTTCCTGATCGAGCCCCACGTGCGCTTTCGCGGCGAGGTGGGGGAGCAAGCGACGCTCTTCGTCGCGGACCCGAGCGGCAACGCGCTCGAGTTCAAAGCGTTCCGCGATCCGTCGCGCCTCTTCGCGCGACAGTGACTCGAGAAGAAGCAAGACACCCGCCGTGGAAGGCAGGTGTCTTGTGTTGGCCGCGCGTAGGCGCTGCCCAATCGGCGTCAAGCTTCAGAGCTCCCCACTCTCGGGCGAGTCGGCCTCATTGATATCGAAGAGGACCTGGAAGAAGTGCCTCAGCTGGCTAAGTTCGCCGCTCATTTGAGCCTAAGCGCCCACGTGAAATCGCGCTAGACGGAAACACGCGGCGGCACGAAACAACCCGAGCCGGGTGGTGCCCGGCTCGGGTCGAAAGAGCGCGACTCACGGGAGTCGTTCGTCAGCGTTCGTCTCAGCAGAAGAACCACTTCGTGAAGCAGCTCCAATTGAAGTTGCACTTCTTGAAGTCGAACTTCGGTTCGCACTTGGGCTTCTGTCCACCCAGCGGGCAGCCAAGCTGGTTCGCAGCTTCCAGCTTGTCTTTTGCGCTGCCCACCGTCTCGGGACCCGCGTCGGCGCCGACGCCGTCCCGGTAGAGCGCGATCACTTCGTTGATCGTGTACGGGAAGTTGATGTCCGTGTCCGCGTTCAGCAAAGCCGCGGTGGCGTGGCGAGCGAGCGCCGCCGAGCCGCCTCCGTTCAGGCCGAGTGCCTCGAGGAGCGTCACCGAGTTCGAGAGGCACGACTTCTTGGACGTCACGCCGAACGTAGCGTTGAATCGGTCACAGGTGCGGAGCGTGTCGGTGTAGTCGTTGTCTCCGTAGCCGTTCCAACTGGCGGGGTGGGTCTTCCAGAAGCCCGGCGTGCAACCCTCGTCCGCCCGCGTCTCGACGACTTCGAGGCTGAAGCCCGAGTAGATCCAGGCCAGCTTGCCCCACGTGTACGAGCCGGCGTAGCGGCCCACGCCCGAGTCTTCGAGGAAGAGCTGCACGGCCAAGGTCGTCGCGCCCGCCGGGATGAGCACGTTCTTCTGCACGGTGTCGAACGCGTTGCCGTCGTCGGAACCGATCTCGTCGACGAGGACTTCTTGCACGTTGCCGTCGACGGCGAGCGTGATCACGGTCGGCGTGTTCAGGAAGAAGCTCGAGAAGAACATCGCGAGGTCGCCGACGCGATCTTGGTCCGCGGGCTCGAAGTTGTAGGTCACGACCGAGCTCTCCATGCGTTGCGGCGTGATCACGCGGCTGAGCACGTCGCTTCCGTCGAAGACCTCGAACTCGACGGCGGGGCCGCCGTCGTCGACGAAGGCCACGAGGCCCGCGCCACCCGGCCACACGAAGTCGACACCGGCGACGGCGATCGCGTTGTTGCCGGCAGTGAGCAAGTTCAGCGCGGTGACGTCGGCGCGGTAGGCCGCGTTGTAGCCGGTGTTGAAGAGCAGCTCGGGATCACCGATGCGTTGTCCGTTGACGGCTTGTCCGGCGAGCGTGATCGAATCGTTCGCGGCGAGTTTCGCGAGATCCCAGTCGACGACCGACCAGTAGGCGACGACCTGCCGGATCGTCGCACCGGCCGGGATCGCGATGTTCAGGTTCTGCGGTTGTCCGTCGCGCACGCCCTGACCGGCGACGATCATGCGTGTTCCCGAAGGCGCGCCGATGCCGAGCGGCACTCCGAGCATTTGCGAGCCGTCGGCGAACGCCGGCACGGCGGCGCCGAACAGCAAAGCGGCCGAGAGAAGGAACGGACGGATGATTCTTTGAGTCGTCGACTGCATGTGTGACTTTCGGTGATTGCCGATGGGATGCGACTCGCGGCGCTCGCGTGCGATGCGCTTGCGCCCCTGCCTCGAAGTGAGTCGCGCGGGAGATGGCGGGGCACTCGTGCCACACGGGCTGCCTTCCCGTGACCGACGCGAGCGATTGGATCCCCTCCAGGCCCACTAGAAATCTAGAGCACGATCGGGCACCGCGCGGAGCTCTGCGGGCGCGCACGATTTCGTTCTGCGCTACTGCGTCGCCGATCAATCACTTCCGTTTCCGCGGAATTCGCGCGGCCAAAACGGCCGTTCGGAGCGCCCCTCTGCAATCTGTTCTGAAGTCGTGGATCGGTGCTCGACGCTCGGGAAGATTCTTCGCGAACCCGTGGCCGCGGCGTCGGACTCGCGACGTCTACGCGAGCACGGTCGAGCGGTTCATCCAGCGCGCGCACGTCGCGAGCAGCGCGTCTTTCTCGATCGGTTTCGTCGCGTAGTCGTTGCAGCCCGCGGCGAGGCACTGCTCGCGGTCGCCGGCGAGCGCACGCGCCGTGAGCGCGACGATCGATCCCGTGTACCCGCGCGCGCGCAGCTCGCTCGCGGCGGCGTACCCGTCGACCTCCGGCATCTGCATGTCCATCAGAATCAGGTCGAACGGCCGTCCGGCGGCTAGTGCGGCGAGCGCCTTGTCGACCGCGATGCGTCCGTCGTCCGCGAACTCCGTCGCGAGGCCGGCCTTCGCGAGATGCGCCGCGATGAGGCGCTGGTTGTCGCGGCCGTCGTCGGCGAGCAACACGCGACCCTCGAGTCGCACCGGCGTCGAAGCGGGAAGCGCAGCGGGCGGTTCCGGCGTAGGCGGCACGATTCGGCCGACGCCCGCCAGCGATCCCGTCGCGATGGTCAACGTGAACGTGCAGCCGCGCGCGGGGACGCAGCTCGCGCGCAGGTCGCCGCCGAGGAGCGTCGCGAGTCGTTTCGACATCACGAGGCCCAGGCCGACGCCGCCGTGCCGTCGAGAGTTCGACGCATCGCCTTGTTGGAACGGCTGGAACAACGCCGCGACCTCGGCGCTCTCCATGCCCGGACCCGTGTCGACGACGCGGAACTCGATGCTCTCGCGATCCGACGCGGACATTTCGATCTCGATCGTCACGCCGCCGCGCTCGGTGAACTTGATCGCGTTGCCGACCAGCTTGATCAGCGCCAGGCGCAGTCGCGCGGGGTCGGTCGAGATCGTTTCCGGCACCGGCCCGCGCGGACGTGAATGGAGCGTGATGGATTTCTCCTTCGCGCGCGGCGCGAGCTTCGACAGCACTTCGTCGACCGCGTGGAGGGGCGACACCGCGGAGAGCTCGACCGCATGCTCGTTCGGATCGAGGCTCGAGACCTCCAAGATGTCGTCGATGATCGCGAGCAGTTGCTGTCCGTTCTTCTTGACCGTTGCGAGCCACTCCGCTCGCTCTTCGGACGCAGGCTCGCCGTCGAGCAGCAAGTCCGAGTAACCCAAGATCGACGTCAGCGGAGTGCGGAGCTCGTGACTCATGTTGGCGAGGAACTCACTCTTCGCGCGCGCCGATGCTTCGGCCGCCGCGCGCGCTTGCAGGGCTTCGTTCGTGGTCTGGAGCAGACGATCCTCGGCGGCTTTGCGCGCCGTGAAGTCTGCGATCGTCCCGACGAAGCCGATGACGCGCTCGCCGGCACGCACGGGCGCCATGTTCACGTGCGTCCAGACGATCGCGCCGTCGGGTCGTACGTAACGGTGGAAGCTCTCGAACGAAGTTCCGTTCTCGAACGCGGCTTTCGATCCTTCGAGGACCCGCGTCCGATCCTCGGAGTGGAGCGCCTGTGCCCAACGATCGCCGAGCGTTTCGTCGAAAGTGCGCCCCAAGAGCTCCTGCAGGATGCGGTTCGTGTACACGCAGTCGCCGCTCGGCCCCATGTAGAACATGCCCAGCGGTGAAGCATCGTGCAGCGCCTCGAGCTCGGCCTTCTTGGCGCGCAGCGAAGACTCGGTCTGCCGCAGGTCTTGCGTGCGCTCGTCGGTGAGCTTCAGTGCTTCGACGTGCGCGCGGCCGAGCGACCAGACCAGGATCCACAGGAAGAGGCTCACCAGCGTGCCGCCGATCAGCGCGACGAGCGGCGTGAAGCGGTCGGCGGCCGCCTGGAACGCAGGGCGCGTGCGCATGCGCACGAGCCAGTTGCGCCCTCCGATGGGGAGGTCGGCCGTGCGTGCGATCGACTTCGATTCGTCGTCGTCGAACGCTTCATCGGACGCGAGCTGTGGCGACGCCGCGCTCGATGCGTACACGAGCGAGCGCGTTGCAATGTCCGTCGCGTCGACGATCGAGTAGTCGAGCGTGCGCTCGCTCTCGCCGCTGCCGTGACACGCCAGCGCTTCGATATCGAGCGCGGCGTGCACGAAGCCGACGAGCTCCTTCGGCGGAGCTTCCGAGTCTTCGGCATCGCGACCGCGCTGGAACACCGGGCAGAGCATGAGTAGGCCGAGGCGCGGACCACCCGCGCAATCGAGCTCGAGTGGCGCGCTCAGCGCGACGCGGCACGTATCGCGCGCGCGCATCAGTGCTTCGCGTGCGATGGGATCGGTGGAAAGGTCGAGCCCCAGCGAGCGCGGATTCGACGCCGCGGGTTCCATGAACTGAACGATCCAGCACTCGGGCTCAGCGCACGACGTGTGAACCGCGAAGCTCGGCGAGCCGAGCGCGCGCTGCTGCGCCTCGAACGCGCCGAGATCGTCGCGCGCGACCCTGCGTACGAAACCGAGTCCGCGTAGTCCCGGGAACTCGCGCGGCAGATCGAGGAAGGCCGTGTACCGTTCCCACTCGCTGTGCTCGATCCTCTCGCTCGCCGCGAAAAGGCTGCGCGCGCCCGAGAGAACGCGCTCGCAATCGTGCAGACGCAGGGTGAGCTCGCCGACGACGGCATCCGTCGCTTGCACGAAGCGTTGCTCGTTGTAGCGCGCCACCGCGGACTTCGCTCCGAAGTAACCGACGGCTGTCAGCGCGAGGCCGCCGACGAGTGCGCACAGCGGCCAGTAACGTCGCGAGCCACGTGTGCGAACTTGTGGGGGCGGCGGAGTGGGAGTCGGAAGGGAGTCGGGCGGGGACATTGCGGCCGCCGCGCGTGGGAATCGATCGCGCGGACGGTCGCGACATTCATCGGCGTCGAGCGGGACGCGGCCTCTGGCTCACGTCGGCGCGCGGGTCACGGATGCGACAAGTGCAGCGGCGGCTCCGCTGCATGCGGGAAGTTTTTTCGCGCCGGCGGCTCAGACTGCCGGCCGCGCTTCGCGCAGCGCGTACGCGTCGTACGCTTCGCGCAGCGCTCGGACGACGGGGCCGGGCTGGCCGTCGCCGATTCGGACGCCGCCGACGTTCACGATCGGCACGACGCCGCGCGTCGAGCTGGTGAGGCACGCCTCGTCGAGCCCCGCGATCTCGTCCACGTGGATCGCACGCCGGTCGACCTCGATCTCGAGCGAGCGCGCGACGCCGTACACGATGGCGCGCGTGACGCCTTCGAGCACACCGTCGCCCGCGGTGCGGACTACGCCGTGCGACACGCCGTAGAAGTTGGAGCTCGTACCTTCGCGCAAGTAGCCCGCACGGTCGACGAGGACGTGTTCGAAGGCGTCCTGACGACCGAGCGGATACGGACGGCGCTCGATCACGAACTGCGCGGTCTTGATGAGAGGCCGCGGTCTTTCGAGCGTGTGCGTGAGGTCCACATGCACTCCTTCCCGCACGTAACGCTCCGCCACCGGTGAAAACGGCGCCAGGCCGATCAGCGTGCGCGACTCCGTCCCCGCGCACGGGATGGGCCGCTCCAACACATCGATGCGCACGGTCGAATCCTCCGCCGGTGCGGCTTGCACGAGTTCGTGCAATGCGCGCCGCAGCCGCGCGCGGTCGAGACGCTCGGGCCACTCGAGCAATGCCAAGCAGCGATCGGTGCGGTCGAAGTGCGCGTCGAGCGCGACGAACTCGGCATGTCGAAAGGTCCGCAGCGCGGAGTACACACCCAGCGGCATTCCGTCGTAGAGCTCGTGCACTGCCGTCGCCTGCGGTGGAGTGTCGCACCGGATCACGACGTTCGGGGTCACGGCCCACAATTGAAGCGCGTCTTTGTTCATGTCGTCTCACGAGGCGCGCCGCTCCGTCGATCGACGGCGAAGCGCACCGAGAGCGCGGTCATTACGCATGCGGCGAGCGACCACGAGGGGATCCATGCGTCGATGCGTGCGAAGTAGCGCTCGCAGAACCGGTACGTGCCGAACGTGTTGACGGCGATCGCGAGCACGATCGCGGCGAAGGCCCAAAAGCCGATGCGACGGCCCAGTCCCGTGGCGACGAGGAGCAGCACGAACGGCATCGCCTCCAAAAGATAGCGGTTGCCGAACTGCGCGTAGC
>JANLUN010000601.1:0-4225 GCA_031363505.1 Planctomycetota bacterium
ACTCAACCGTCACTTGGCTCTTCGCGTCGGGACGAAGCCAAGGCAGCACGCCCTTCTGACGCAGCTCGGCCTGCTTCTCGACGAGCCGGTGCGCGTAGTGGATCGGGAAGGGCATGAGCGTCGGCGTCTCGTTGCACGCGAAACCGAACATGAGGCCCTGGTCGCCCGCGCCTTGCTCCTTGTGCAGGCCTTCCCCCTCGGTCACGCCTTGGCTGATGTCAGGCGATTGGCGGTCGATGCACACCATCACGGCGCACGTGTCGCCGTTGATGCCGAACTTGTCGTCGGTGTAGCCGATGCGCTTGATCGTGTTGCGCGCGATCTGCGCGTAGTCGACGGTCGCCTTGGTCGTGATCTCGCCCGCGACGATGCAGACCCCGGTCGTGACCATCGTCTCGCACGCCACGCGGCTCATCGGGTCCTGCGCGAGCAGCGCGTCGAGGATGGCGTCGGAGACCTGGTCGGCCACCTTGTCGGGGTGGCCCATGGACACGGATTCGGAGGTGAAGAGTTGTCGTGACATGGGGTTCTGGAGGCGTATGAGGTGGAATTTCGAGCGACTCAGGATACCAGAGACGGCCGCTAGTCCGCGTCGGCGGCGGAAGCTTAACGCAGGGCGGGATCTGCGCCGGTTGGGCGCAGGCAGCACGAGGAAAGCGCGGCCAGGGTGCGCGCGGTCGCGCCTTTTTGCGCCTGGACCGCTTGCCGCCCCGCGTCGGACATGCGCCGCATGAGTTCGGGGTCGGCGAGCAGCTCGGACACGGCCGCGGCGAGCGCGCTCGCATCCGCGACTTGCCTACTTGACCCCGCGCGCTCGAGCAGCAGCACCTCCTGCGCGAAGTTCTGCACGAACGGCCCGTGGAGCACGGGCTTCCCCTGCGCGGCGGGCTCCATCACGTTCTGTCCGCCGTGCGGCACGAGGCTGCCGCCGACGAACACGAGGTCGGCGAGGCCGTACACCTGCTCGAGCTCGCCGATCGTGTCGACGATCACGGGTCGCGCCGGCGCCGGCGTCTCGCCGGCGCGTAACGCGGTCAGGAGCTGCGGACTCGCGCCGATGGATCCGAGCTCGCGCGCGAGCTCGGCGGCGCGCTCGGGATGCCGCGGCACGAGCACGACGCGCGCGTCCGGCGCGCCGACGCGGCAGGCTTCGACGACGAAGCGTTCTTCGCTCGCGTGCGTGCTGCCGGCGACGATCACCGGTTGTCCCGGTTTACCTCCGACGAGACGGGTGAGTTCGGCACCTGGATCGACCGTGCCGACGTGCAATCCGTCGACCTTGATGTTCCCGGTGATGCGGATGCGCTCGCGATCCGCGGCGAGATCCTCGAACCGCTGCGCGTACTCCTCGTCCTGCACGCACAAGAGCGAGATGCGATTGAACTGCGGCAAGAGATTCCGGAAGAGCCGGTAGTGTCCGAAGCTCCGTCCGGTGATGCGGCCGTTGACGACCGCCATCGGGATGCCGAGTCGATTCGCGCAGCGCAGGAAGTTCGGCCAGATCTCGAGCTCGACGAGCACGACGCAGACCGGGTCGATGCGCGCGAGAAAACGCCGCACCACGAAGGACACGTCGATCGGGAAGCGCACGATCGACGCGTTGGGGTAGAGCTTCTGCGCCACGCGCACGCCGTTGTCGGTGGTCGTACTGACCACGACATCGAGATCGGGATGCGCGCGCTGCAGAGCCGCGATCAGGGCTTGCGCGCCCTTGATCTCTCCCACGGACACACCGTGGACGAGCACGCGCCGGCGCGCACCGACGCGCGCTTTCGGCAGCCCGGCGCCGAGTCGCCCGCGCGCCATCGTGCGAAACGCGCCGCTCCGCGCGCAGCGCCACAACCACCACGGCGACGCCAGCACGATCACGAGGATCCACGCGACGTCGTAACCGGCGTGCAGGATCCAGCGCATCACGCCGGGGTTCGGATCGGAGAGGATCGGTGACGGCCCCGGCTCGAGGGCGGCCTCCCGCGCGGGGCTTTCCGTTCGCGTCGCTGCGTGGTTCACGAGTTCCGCGCTCGAGTGTCTGGGGCAACTGGGGCGCCTCTGCGGATGGAATCGTGAGGAGCATTCCGCGCGTCGTAAGCGCGCGACGCGCGCGCGTTCACGCGCTCTTGCCGTGGCACTTCTTGAATTTCTGTCCGCTGCCGCACGGACACGGATCGTTCCGTCCAGCGTCCGCGAATTGCGCACGTTGCTCGACCGACGGCCGCTGCGGCATCACTTGACGGTTCTCGGTTGCCCCCGGAGTCACCGGAGTCGCGGGTGCCGCGTTGGACTCGGGCGCCGTCGTGTTCTGCGACGACTGCGGTGCACTCGCTCCCGCAGTCGACTGCGGTGCTGCGCTCGCGGGCGACGTCGTTGTTGCACCCGCTTGCGCGCGCTGTTGCTCTTGCATGCGCTGCGCGCGGCGCGCGAAGTCGAACGCGTGCGATGCGGGCACGGTTTGCGGCATCGGCGGGCGGCGCTGCGGCGGCGGTCTAGCCGGTTGCGGATTCGGCGGAGGACCGGACGGACGTCCCGGTGCAGGCCCAGATCCCCCCGTCGCTCCGCCTGTCGCACCGCCCGCGGCGGCGGACTGCGGCGGCGGCCCGACATTGACGCGGATTCGCAGAATCAAGCTCGTGACCTGGTCCTCGATCACGTGCAGCAGCTTCTCGAAGAGCTGGAAACCTTCGCGCTTGTACTCGTTCTTCGGATCGACTTGGCCGTAGCCGCGCAGGCCGATGCCGGCCTTCAGCGAGTCGATCGCGTGAAGATGGTCCTTCCAGCGGCCGTCGATCGCGTCGAGCAAGATGTAGCGCTCGACCTGCCGCATGATGTCCGGCGGCGTGCCGGGCGCGGACTTCAGCTCTTCTTCGCGCTTGTCGTAATGCGCGAGCACGAGATCGACCACCGCCTGCGGGTTGCCGCCCTTAGCCACGGCCTCAGCCGCGACTGCGGGCGCGATCTCGAAGCCGAACGTCCGCTGGAACCAGCCCATGAAGCCTTCGGCGTCTTGCAGGTAGGTGAGCTGCGCGTTGCGCTGCAACACCGACCCCAGCATCTCGACGACCTTGTTCTTCAATCCGATCGACGCGAGCACTTCTTGGCGCACGCCATAGATCGTCTTGCGCTGTTGATCCATCACCTCGTCGTACTCGAGGAGGTTCTTGCGGATCTCGAAGTTGCGGTCTTCGACCTTCTTCTGCGCGCGCGCGATCGCGCGCGTCACCATGCCGGACTCGATCGGCTGACCTTCCGTCATGCCGAGCTTCTCCATCGCGTTGGTCACCCACTCGCGATAGAAGATCCGCATCAGGTCGTCTTGCAGCGACAGATAGAAGCGCGACTCGCCGCCGTCGCCTTGACGACCGGATCGGCCGCGCAACTGGTTGTCGATGCGCCGTGCTTCGTGACGCTCGGTGCCGAGGACGTAGAGGCCTCCGAGCTCGAGCACCTCCGCTTGGTCGCGGTCGCACTGCGCGCGCACACTCTCGCGGATCGCTGCGATCTCGGTCAGCTTCTCCAGGTCGCCGAGCACGAGTCCGGCCTTCTCGAGCTCCTTGTTCACGCGGTGCTCGAAGTTGCCGCCGAGCTTGATGTCGGTGCCGCGGCCGGCCATGTTCGTCGCGACGGTCACGGCGGCCTTCTCACCGGCGTGCGCGATGATGAGCGCCTCGCGCTCGTGGTTCTTGGCATTGAGCACTTCGTGCGTGATGCCACCGCGCTTCAAGAGGCCCGACAAGACCTCGCTCTTCTCGATCGACGTCGTGCCGACGAGGACCGGTTGGCCCTTCTTGTGGACGCGCTCGATCTCATCGGAGATCGCCTTCCACTTCTCCTTCTCGGTGCGGTAGACGATGTCGTGGCCGTCGATGCGCGTCAGCGGCAGGTTCGTCGGAACCTGCACGACGTCGAGGCCGTAGATCTTGTGGAACTCGCCCGCCTCGGTCAGCGCCGTGCCCGTCATGCCGGCGAGCTTCTGGAACATGCGGAAGTAGTTCTGGAACGTGATCGTCGCGAGCGTCTGGTTCTCCTGACGCGGCTTCAATCCTTCCTTCGTCTCGACGGCTTGGTGCAAGCCGTCGGACCAGCGCCGGCCCGTCATCTTGCGGCCGGTGAACTCGTCGACAATCACGATCTCGTCGCCGTCGACGACGTACTCTTTGTCCTTCGTGTACAGCGAGTGCGCGCGCAGCGAGTTCTCGATGTAGTGCGGCCAGTCCTCGTTGCCCGGGTC
>JANLUN010000655.1:0-5326 GCA_031363505.1 Planctomycetota bacterium
CACGGACCGCGTGGTCGGAACGACCCAGGGCGAGAAGCTCCAGCAGAACGACTTCACGCGCGAGCAGTACGAGTCGCTCGTGAAGCTCACGGCGGGACTGTGTCGCGCGCTGCCGAAGCTCGCGCTGGATGCGCCGCGCGATGAGACCGAGCAAGTGAAGGACCGAGTGCTGAGCGCGGAGGAGTTCGACGCGTTCCACGGGATCCTCGGCCACTACCACGTGCAGGAGAACAAGACGGATCCGGGGCCGGCGTTCGATTGGAATCCCTTCCTGGAGAGAGTCCGAGCGGAGCTCGTGCAGCCTTGATCGCGCGACAAGTGGCGGGAGCGAATCGGAAACGTGAACTGGAAGTAGCCGGAAGCGCATGGGGCGACAACCTGCGCTGTCGCCTTTTCCGAACGAGTTGAGGAGATCGCGTGTGCTCGCGCAGCTCACGCTCCATACACGTCCCGCCGGCATTCGATCGACGGTCGATCGCGCCACAAGGCAATCGCGATTCGCCGACGCGGTCGACGTCCATGACAGGACGTTCACGAGACGGTCGTGCTCGGAACTCTAGGATGACTGCGACGACTCAAACGGGCGCGCGACGAGTCGACTGATTCAGGAAATGTTCACGGGATGCGGATCGGCTTGGCAAAGCCAGAACTGTGCAACACGGAGCAGCAGTTCGGCGTGGCCGGCCGTTACACGCAGACCGAACGAGAACTCGTTTGGCCAGCGAGCGGAGGAGGCGCCGTGATACACAGATGTCGTCGCTGCGTTCCGGTGGATTCCACAGATCTGTCCGACACGCGTTGTGCGGACTGCGCCGCGCGAAAGAAGTCACGACGGCCTTGAGATACGTCAAGCGTATTGCGAAGTGGGCGATCGCCGTACTGGCCATCGCTCTCGTGGTCATTCAGTTCGTGCCGGTCGATCGGACGAACCCTCCCGTTGAAACAGAGGTTCCCGCCACCGCTGAGGTGAGGGAAGTGCTGCGCCGCGCGTGCTACGACTGCCACTCCAATGAGACGGTCTGGCCCTGGTACAGCCGGATCGCTCCGGTGTCATGGCTGGCCGTGCGCGACGTCCGCGAGGCTCGCGCGGAGATGAACTTCTCGACCTGGAATCGCCTGACGACCAAGGATCAGATCGAGGCCTTGCACGAGAGTTGGGAGGAAGTCGAAGAGGAAGAGATGCCGTTGTGGTTCTACCTTCCGCTTCATCCGGAGGCGCGCCTTTCTGAGCAGGATCGGTCGGTTCTTCAAGCGTGGTCACTGTCTATGGTCAGCGCGGAGCGTGAGGAGCAATGACGACGCGCGGACCGCTCAACAACAGCGTGTAGTGGACAGCGCTGCTGATGCCGAGCGTCCGACAGGTGTACGACGATGACGAATCGAGACGCAGTTCTCGGGACCTGGGAGATCACCGATACGGAAGTCTGGGACAAGGAAGCGCTCGACCTTGTCGAACGCGCGCGACTAGTGTTCGATCGCGATGGCATGGGGTCGATCGGATTCATTGCCATGGCCAGCGGGATCGACTATCGCGTCGTCGAGCGCGATGTCGAAACGGCTGTCGAGTTCTCCTGGGAGGGTGCGCGTGAACCCGACGGACCGGCTGGTCTCGTGCCTTGCGTGGGCAAGTCCCATGGCCTTGCGGCCCGCGGGGAACGCACGACCTCGGGCGTCATGAGATCAGGTTCCGCCACAGAACGGAAAGGCGTGTAACGAACATGGATCCGCGCGCTCTACGACGAAAGTTCCTGGCCGGACTCTTCGAAGGGTTGCGCGTCGTGTGGCCGATCCTGTCGGCCCTGCTCGCGCTCATCGTCACGCTCGGCGTGGCTGCCGGCTTGGTCGAAGGTTGGTCCGTGCAGGAGTCGGTCTACTTCTCTTTCATATCGGGGCTGACGATCGGCTACGGAGACTTCGCCCCGAACACGCTGCTCGGACGCGCGATCGCGATCGTCATCGGCGGATGCGGCATCTTGGTGACGGCGCTCGTTGCAGCCGTCGCCGTGAAGGCACTGACGAATGCTCGGGGCGGCGGCGATGAATGAGTCACCGGGGCGTCGGCCGCGACCATGACCTTCCTCGACTCGATCCAAGGCGTCATCGCACGCCGTGTGTTGCTCAACTACCGGATCGATCCGATCGTGCTTGCCCGTGCGATCCCGGCGCCGTTCCGGCCCAAGCTGTATCGCGGACACGGAGTTGCCGGCGTGTGCATGATTCGATTCAGGGACCTGCGTCCGCAGTTCATGCCCTCGTGGATCGGCATGACGTCAGAGAACGCCGCGCATCGCGTGGCGGTCGAGTGGGACGAGGATGGTGAGCCGCGCGAGGGAGTCTTCATCCCGCGCCGCGACACGAACTCTTCGTTCAACCATGCCGTTGGCGGGCGCGTCTTCCCCGGCATCTTCAACCGCAGCGTCTTCGAAGTTCGCGAAGCGCAAGGCGCCGTCGCAGTGCGAATCGTACGCAGCGATGGCGGCGAGGAGGTTGCGTTCTCGGGCCGACCCGCGGATCGGCTGCCGACATCGAGCATCTTTCCGTCGGTCTCCGAAGCGGCGGGGTTCTTCTCACTGGGTGCGACGGGGTACTCGGCGACGCACCGCGAGGGCCACTACCACGGCATGGAGTTGCGCAGCCTGAGCTGGAGCATCGAGCCGCTGGCGGTCGACCACGCTCGGTCGTGCTTCTTCGACGACGCGGTCCGGTTTCCGCCTGGGTCGGTGGAACTCGACTGCGCGTTGATCATGCGCGAGATCGACCACGAGTGGCATAGCCGGCCTGATCTGTACTCAACGCGCGAGCGCGGTGGTCTGACGAAGCGTCGCGCGTGATGCTGTTGCTCATCATGATGCCGCTGCGCGGTTGAAAGCTGGTACGTTGCACCCTGCTGAAAGGAGGCTCGATGAGCATTCCGTGGCAAAGCATTCAAGGATTTGCTGGAGCGACTGGCGTAGGTGCGCTGGCACTCCTTGGACTATTCCTCTTCACTGACGGGCTAGCGCCGAACACGCTTCCGACAGTGGAGGTCTACGCGAAGACTGCGATCTGGGGAGTCGTTGTCGCCATTCCCTTGCTGTCGATTGCATACGTGGCGGGCCTGCTCGCGATGGGAGCGGCCGACGCAATCGCCGGACGGCTTCCGTGGTCCGACAGATCGGACCGCATGATCGACTTGCAACGGCTTGCCGGTGCAGCAGACGTCGTTTCGACACGCTATCAGCAGCTTCGGCAAGAACAGGAGATTCTGTCGGGGAGCGCCCTCGCGCTTCTTCTGCTCGCTGCCGGAGCTCTCGTCGAACGACTCAATCTACCTGGCTGGAGTCGGTCCATCGGCCTGATTGCGGTTGTGACGATCGTGACCGCGATCGCCAGCTTTGCCCTGGGTGCGAGCAAAGGCCGTATGGCTCATCGGCTGGCCACGATGCAGCCGGCGACAGCCGGACACCGGCCATCGTGATTGTGTAGCTGAGGTCTGACGCGCGTTCATGCAGATGGCGAACCCTGATGACTCAACCAGAAGTTAACTCCTTCCCGCCCGGCGTTGCGAGCAAGCTCGAGACCTACGTCTACCGGCTCATCGATCCGCGCAACGGCGAGACGTTCTACGTCGGGAAGGGCCAAGGGAATCGTGTCTTCGCTCACATCCGCGAGGAGCAAGACATGGAGGGCGATGACCTCGACAACAAGATCAAGCGGATCCGCGAGATCCGGCGCGCGGGCTTCGAGGTCGCGCACGTGATCCATCGCCACGGCATGGACGAGCGAACTGCGTCCGAGGTCGAGTCCGCGCTCATCGATGCGTATCCCGGGCTCACCAACATCGTCGGCGGAACGGGCGGAGCCGACTACGGAGCCACGCACGCCAAGGAGATCATCAGCCGCTACGCCGCAGAAGTCGCCGAGTTCCAACACAGGGCGTTGCTGATCAGCGTCAACCGGAGTGAGGTCGAGCGCTCGCTGTACGACGCGACTCGATATGCGTGGAAGATCAGCAGGGCGAAGGCTGAACAAGCTGAGGTCATCCTCGCCACCATGCAGGGTCTGATCGTCGGCGCCTTCATCGCACATGAGTGGCTGGACGCAACGGCAGCGAACTTTCCGGGTCGAGCGGACGGCGACGGCGCGCCGGGCCGACTGGGCTTCGCTGGCGAGGAGGCGCCCGAGCCCATGCGCAAGCTCTACGTCGGGAAGCGCGTCCCCGATGAGTATCGAAAGCGCGGCGCAGCGAATCCGATCAAGTACACGTGGGGACGCTAGGCATGGCGCACGCCGCCGGCTCCGTCCCGTACTTCGCTCCAACGGAGCCACGCGCGCTTTCGCGCGAAGAGCGCGAGATCCTGGAGAAGCTTCTCACCGACCAAGGCGTCGAATACACGCGCCAATTGCACGGGCTCATGGTCGTCGGACGCTGCGGTTGTGGAGTCTGTCCGACCGTCTTCTTCGTCGCGCACACCGAAGGTGATCGCGAGCATGATCTCGTGTCCTACGTTGGCACAGATTCAGCGAACGGCTTGGTCGGCGCGGTTCTCATGCAGAAAGACGGCCTACTTTCACAGCTTGAGTTCTACTCCGTCGATGGTCACGATCCCTGGTCGATCCCTGAGGCACGCTCACTCAGGCCACAAGTTGATGCCTGAGCCGCGCGCCGCTCGACGACGCAACGTGTTGCAGCATGGCGATGACCGAAAGCGATCCGACCAAGTGGAGTCAGTGCTGCATGTGCGGTGAAAGCCTGCCTACAGAATCCGCCGTGACACTGGCTCTTCAGCTCGTGGACGGTGGAGCTCAAGCGCTGCCGGTCCATTGGGACTGCTTCGCGGCAGTTCTGCATCCGTCCGTGCCAACGCTGGACAGGGAGGACTACGGATGAGTCCGACGCGCGACACCCGGCTTCGACGTTCGGTGAGGTCAGGTGGCAGGCGGATCGATGACGATCGTTGACGCACCAGGCGAGATCAGTGGACTGCGCGTCGTGCTGTGGACGCGGATCGACCATCGACACCAATCGACGGGAGGCTGTCGTCACACCGTGGGAGGCGCCTTCATGGCCAAGCCAGCGGGGCTCGCCATCTGTTGCAGCGAGGACGAGGCCTGCGTCGACCTTTACTACTGCGACGAATCTTGGCGCCCGGTCACCGACACATGGCATCAGACACTCGACCATGCCCGCGATCAGGCTGAGTTCGAGTTCGCTGGTGTGTCGGAGACGTGGGTATGATGCCGTCCAATGCGCCGCAGCCGGCGCGCGACTGAGCGGCGGAGACGTTAGCCAGGCGAACGATGCGATAGGGTCCTGATCGTTTTGACAGACGCTTCCGAGGAGCAG
>JANLUN010000657.1:0-4705 GCA_031363505.1 Planctomycetota bacterium
GAGGGTCGGCCGCGACACTACGAGTTCGAGAATGCGCAGGACCGTTGGTGGCATGCGCAGCTCACGCAGCTCGTCGCCGACTTGAGGTCGTTCGCTGACGAGGAGCGCGGTGGCCTGTTCTCGTCGGGCACATCCGCCGAGCACGGCTGGGGCATCGTGAAGCGCGCCGAGTTCGCGCGGACCATCGCAGAACGGAGCATGAGCGGCGCCGAGGCGCGCAAGAGCTGGGATAAAGCGATCGCTGCGATCGAGGCATCGCCGCTCTATGGCGGGCTCGCGCTGACTCCACAACTCGGACTCTTGCCGATCGGGGAGGATCCCGATTCGCACCTGTGGGAGTTCACGCACCTTCAAACCGGCGAGCCGCCGCAGCGTGGCCCCGACGGCAAGCTCGTGCTGACCGAGGCGACCGGTCTCGTGTTCGTGCTGATCCCAGGCGGCACATTCAGCATGGGTGCGCAGAGAACGGATCCCAGCGGGCCGAACTACGACCCGCAAGCGATGCCGATCGAATTACCGGTGCACGAGGTGACGCTCTCTCCTTATTTCCTTTCGAAGTACGAGATGACGCAGGGTCAGTGGCTGCGCTTCACGGGCCAGAACCCAAGTCAGTACGGCCCGAGCAGCAGCTTCGCGGGTCGTCAACACGACTTGCTTCACCCGGTGGAGCAAGTCACGTGGACGGAGTGCGTGGAGGTGCTCACGCGACTGGGACTGTCGTTGCCGAGCGAAGCGCAGTGGGAGCGCGGTTGTCGAGGCGGGACAGACAGCCCGTGGTGGACGGGAGCGGATCGCGAGAGCCTGCGCGGTCATGCGAATTTGCCCGATCAAACGGCGGCGCGCGCGGGAGCTCCGTGGCAGGACCTCAAGGACTGGCCGGATCTGGACGACGGCTGGGCGCTCCATGCAGCAGTGGGGAGCTTCACGGCGAATCCGTTCGGCTTGCACGACGTGCACGGCAACGTGTGGGAGTGGTGCGGTGACGGATTCAGTGACTACTCCTCCGGTAGCCAAGTGGATCCCGCGGTGCCCAGTGCGGGCGCGCCCAACCGCGTGTACCGAGGTGGTGGTTTCAGCAGCGCGGCCTCGTACTCGCGGTCGTCGGACCGCGAGAACGGCACGCCCGGCAATCGGATCAGCTTTCTCGGGCTGCGTCCCGCGCGGGCATTGCAGCGCGCGACGTCACCCCTTCAGCTGCCAGGGAAGTGAGGGGATCTTCCCCGCGAGCCCAGTGCTCGCACAACTCACGTGAGCCGCGCCAGGAACGCGCGCCACGCCCACGTGCGCGCGTGCGTGCGCTGATAGCGCGCCACCGTCCGCGCGAGCTCGCTCGCGCGTCGGAAGCTCTCGTTCGCCTCGTCCCGCCGACCGAGTTCGCGCAGCGATCGTCCGCGACGGTACGCGCTCTCCGCGTTCGCACCGTGATCGCGGTCGAAGTGGTCGAGCACCGCGATCACCTCGTCGTGACGCTTGCACTTCGCTAGCGCTTCGGCGAGTCGCAACCGCAGCACGCCGTAGGCGTGCTCCCCATCGATCGCCGCCGCTCTGGTCAGTTCCGCAGCAGCATCTTCCGCGCGTCCGCTCGCCAGCAGCGCTGAGCCGAGGCGATAGCGCCACTCGACGGAATCCGGCTCGCCTTTGACCGCGTTCTCGAGCGGCGCGATCGCGGCGCGCGTCCGGCCGCTCGTGAGCAGCAGCACGCCGAGCTTGACCTGATTGTGCGGTGTCTCGACGTGTCCCAGCTCGCGCCGCCGCCGCGCGAAGCGCGAGCGATCGAGCGCCACGACTGCGAACTTCGACGCCAGCGCGCTGACGAGGATCGCCGCGCCCCAGAAGCCGAGGATCGGGATCTGGAACAGTGCGCCGACGACCGGGACGTGCCGCAAGAGCTGCACGACGAGCAGCACGACCACGAAGAACCCGATGAGGCGGAGCATCCGCGGCATTCTAGGGACGCAGGCGCCGTGCGGTCTTCCCTTCATCAGGATCGTCAATCGTCGCGCGCCGCCCTAAGCTGCGCGGACCGGTCTCCGATGAGCGCTCTGGATTCCAGCGTTGCGACCCCGTCCGCGGTGTTGCGCCGGCCGCACGGCATCTCGCCGCGACTCGTCGTCGCTCGGGAAGTCTTGCGGGCGACGGGTGGGCTCGCCCTCCTGCCCGTCCGCGCGGCCGGATATCTCCTCGCGCGCGATGCTCTGCGCGCGGATCTGCTCAACGATCTTTCGCACCCGGCGCACATCGCGCCGCCGGTCGACCTCGGCACCCTGCCCGCGCGTCCGCTGCGCATCTTCGTATCGGCGGCGGAAGCGAGCGGCGAAGTGCACGCGCGCTCGCTCGTGCGCGCGATCCAGAAGCAGTGCGCGATGCGCGGCGCGCCCGCCCCGGTGTTCACGGGCCTCGGCGGCGAACGGCTCGCTGACGAAGGAGTCGAACTCCTCGGCCGTCCGGTGGAGCGCGCGAGCATGGGACTCTCGGATCCGCTGCGGAACATCGGGTTCTACGTCGATCTCTTGGAGCGCTCGGCCGCGCACATGCGCGACGCGGGTGCAGACGTGTGCGTGCCCGTCGACTCACCGGCGCTCCACGTGCCGCTTGCGCGGATCGCACACGCGTACGGCGTGCCGGTCGCGCACTTCGTCACGCCGCAGTACTGGGGCTGGGCGCCTTGGCGCGTGAACGCGTACCGCAACGCCGTCGATCTCGCCCTCACGATCCTGCCGTTCGAGCCTCCGTGGTTCGCGCGATATGGAGTTCGCACCGCTCACGTCGGACACCCGTTGCTCGATGCACTGGTCGACGTCCCTGACACGGCGGCCGGCGAAGACGCACGCGAACTCGTGCTCTTGTGTGGCAGCCGACATTCGGTGATCGAGCGCAATCTCGCGTGGATGCTCGACGTCGCTGCGCGGCTGCGCGAAAAACTCGGCGACGTGCCGGTGGTCATCGCGCACGAAGACCGCGCGCTCGAGAGCATGCTCTCCAAGCAGATCGATCGCGCTGGAGCTCGAGCTTGGGCACGCGTGGAGACCGGCGAACTCCATGCGTCGCTCGCCCGTGCGCGCGCGGCGTTCTCCGTGTCCGGCACCGTGTTGATCGATCTCCTCCACCATCGCTTGCCCACCGTCGTGATCTACCGCCTGCCGAGCGCGCGGAGCGCGTGGATGTCGCGCTATCTCCTGACCGTGCCGTGGTTCTCGTCGGTCAATCTGCTCGCCGCGCGCGAGGTCTACCCCGAGTTCTGTTTCCACGGCGCAGGCCCCGTCGACGCGGTTGTGAGCGCGCTCACCCGCTGCTACAACGACCCGGAGTGGCGCCGCGCTTGCCGAGACGGGCTCACGCTCGCACGCACGCGTCTCGGCCCCGCCGGAGCGGCCGACCGCGCCGCGTCGCAAGCGCTCGCGCTGGCGCTTCGGTCGCGACCGAGCTGATGCGCGCGGCGTGAAAGATTCCCTGAAGAAACCCGAGCCGAGCGAGTACGGCGCGCCTTCCATGCACTGCGAGGCCACGCGCTTGATGCTCGCCGTCAAAAGCGGCGACGCGGCCGCCTTCGACGAGCTCGTCACGAGCTTGCGCGGGATGTCGTTTCACGTGGCGCGCTCGCTCGTCGGATCACGCGAGGACGCGATGGAGCTCTCTCAGGAAGCGTTTTTCAAGGTCTACCGCGCGCGCGAGACGTTCAAGGAAGGCGAGCCCTTCCTGCCGTGGTTCCACCGCATCCTGCGCAACACGTGCTTCAGTTTCTTGCGCGACAAAGGCCGCGCGCGCGAGGTCTCGGTGTCGGCGCCGCGCGCGGGCACCGAGGACGGCGAGGGCGACTGGGAGCTCGTCGACGACGAGCCGGGCCCGGAGGCAGGCCTCGAAGTCAGCGAGCGTGCGAGCGCCTTTTGGAAAGCGTTCAAGACGCTCGCCCCGCGCGATCGCGAGATCATCGCGCTGCGTCACTTCAAAGAACTCTCTTATCGCGACATCGCAGGGCACCTCGGCATTCCCGAAGGCACGGTGATGTCGCGCCTGTTCCATGCGCGCAAGCGATTGCGCGAGTGTCTGTCGAACGAGCTCGCAGCCGAGATCGACGTGGCCCAAGATCAGGCCCAAGTGCCGCGAGGGACGCGATGAACACGAGCGAAAAACCGCCGACGGAAGGCGAGCTCTTGGCGATGGCCTACGCCGACGGAGAGCTCGCGCCGGACGCCGCGCGCGCCTTCGAGGAGCGCGCGCGACGCGAGCCGACGCTCGCGCGCGAGGTCGCGGATCTGCGCCGTCTACAGGTGCTCGCGCGCGAAGCCGCCGGCCCCGAACCGATGGACAGCGAGTGGGAACGCATCGCGGCGAGCGGCGCGCACCGCGCGAGCCTCGGCCTCGGCTTCGCGCTCCTGCTCGTCGGAGTCATCGGCGTGGGCTCGTGGGCCACGTTCGAGCTGTGGCGCGCGGACGTGCTTCTGGGCGCGAAGGTCGCCATCTCGGCGTTCTTGGCGGGCTTCCTGATCCTGCTCGCCCAAGCGATACGCGCGCGCATGCGCACGCTGCCCTACGATTCGTACACGAAGGTCCGACGATGATCCTGCTCACGATCGAAGAAGTGCCCGGCCGGCCGATCACGGAAGTGATCGGCCTCGTCCGCGGGAACACCGTGCGTTCGGCGCACTTCGGAGAAGACATCCAGGCGTGGCTCAAGAACCTCGTCGGCGGCGAGGTCGAGGAGCAC
>JANLUN010000669.1:0-2572 GCA_031363505.1 Planctomycetota bacterium
TGGTGGAGGCGGTGGGAATCGAACCCACGTCCCAGCATCCCTGCGATCCAAGCGTCTACGTGTGTGTTCCACGGTTTAGTTCTCGTCGCTCTGTCGCCCGTGGACGGGCTACTTCACGACCAGCCTCAGAAGTTTCTCGTCGGGCTGCGAGCCGAGGTCGACGAGCTCGTCGTACGCGAGCGCGTTCTCGACGCCGGTCGTTCCCGCGCCCGCGATCAGTGCCGCGCCGGACGGCGTGTCATCGTCCGGAATCGTGATCTGGTGGAGACTCGGCGCGCCGAGCGCGGATCCAGAGGACGCGGCCGAGAGCGCGAGCCGCACCGTCTCGTCGGCTTCTATCGCGGCGTCGTCGAGCACTTGCACGTTGACGGTCGTGCTCGAACCGTCGGCGCTACCGGCAGCGAAAGTCACCTGTTGCGTGGCGAGCGCCGTATAGTCGACACCCGGCGTCCCGGATCCGACGCCGGCGTCCGAGACGTTCGCGCGCACGGCCGCGCCGAGCGACACGCCGACGGGAAGGTCGAGTGTGACCGTGACGATTCGCGCGCCGGTGCTCTCGTCCGGCAGCGTGCTCGCGGCGGCTGAGAAGCTGATCGTCGCCGTGTGGATGTCCGTGATGGTCGCGGTGAACGTCGTCAATCCTTGAGCTGCGTCGCCGACCGGATTCATGAGGCAAAGCTTCGCCGTCTCACTCGCGCCATCGACGGACATGTCGTTGGTCGCGGCGAACGCGACGCTCTGAGTCGTGTCGTCGACCGATGCCGAAGGGAAAGCTGACGACTTGCGGCGCGAACGCCGCCTAGTCGGAGCCCGCAGACGCCGTCCCGGTGGCCCGATCGAAGACCGTGACCGAAGTGATGCCGGTGGTCGCCACCAGCGACGTGTGCAGCACGACCTGAACGTTCGCCGGCGCGCCGCCTTCGGAGAGCGTGACGCCTGACGTCGCGAACGAGACGCTCACGGCGGGCGCGCTTCCACCACTCCCGCCGCCGCTGCAACTTGCCGCGAGCAGAACGGCGCACGCGATCACCGCGGGCCGAGCAACGAACCGGCTGTGAGTTCCGACTGATTTCACCGCGCACCCCTCTCGACACACGCCTCACGCGGCGTCACGCCGGCCGTCGAACGAAACGAGTTCGGCCAGGCCCCCTGCGCGCCAGAGATCGACCGCGGGACTCTCGAATCTGGAGGCCACCGGGGCGGCGCGGGCCCGCGAGTGTGTAGGCACAGCCGCGGCGCACTTCCAGGTGTGATTGACGGTAACCACGACTTGCAGGAGTCCGTCTCTGTCGGGCCAGAGCACCGTGAGTTGCTTGCCCGTCGCGCTTTCCGGGGCGGCCCGTGAGCACGCACACAGTCCCAGATCGCACTGCGGCTTGTCTGCGTCGATGTCCGCTTGGTCTGCGGTTGGGCGCAGCTAGACGAGCGGAAGCGTCACCGCAATCTCGGCAATCGGCGCAGACAAGAACATCAAGCTGTGCCAAACTCGAATCCGATACCTCGGGTGACTCTTACGCCCGAGGCAGCGCGACAGCTCGTCACGCTGCCGACCTCCATCCAGAGCCGATTCCTCCGCATGGTCGCAAGACTCGAGCGCTGGCCAGCAGTGAGCGGCGCTAAGCCACTGAGCGGCGCGCTCTTCGGCCACTACCGGATGCGCACGGGCGACTACCGCATGCAGTTCCGTGTGCAGGGCGAGACGCTTGTCGTCGACAAAGTCGGGCATCGCGACGGCTTCTACGAGGGCTGACACGATGAAGAAGCCGAACCTGATCCAAGTCGACGGTCGTGACTACGTCCTCGTGCCGCGCGACGAGTACGAGCGACTGACGAAGCTCGCGAAGGTCGGTGAAATGCCGTCGCTTCCGAAAGCCGACTCCGCAGGCAACTACCCGGCGGTCGAGTATCTGCGCGCGTCGATCGCGCGCAACATCGTGAGCGATCGCGTCAAGGCGGGACTGAGTCAGCGCGAGCTCGCTCGTGTGGCCGGCGTGCGCGTGGAAACCCTGTGTCGCATCGAGACGGGCAAGCATACGGCGAGCACGGCCACGATCGACAAGCTCGACCGCGCCCTCAAGCGCGCGACGAAGGACAAGTCAGCGAACCAGCATGCGCCGCGCGTCGCGAAGCGACGGAGGAGCGCGTCGTGACACTCGCTCGAGCGACGGCCAAGCGCTACCGCGGCAGACGAGTGTGATTCGCGAAGCCCGCGGGGCACGTTCCCGGGCGGATTGCCGAGGGTTTGAACGCCTGCGCTCGCTGCATCCTCTGCTAGCCTCGCGGGGATGTCGCCTCCCGGCCTCTACCCCGAGATCGAGCCGTTTCACAGCGAGCGCCTCGCCGTTTCGTCCCGCCACACGCTCTACTTCGAACAGTGCGGCAATCCACGCGGCGCGCCGGTGCTGTTCGTGCACGGCGGGCCGGGCGCCGGATGTTCGACGATGGATCGGCGCTTCTTCGATCCACGCGCGTTCCGCGTGGTGCTCGTCGACCAGCGCGGCGCGGGCCGCAGCACGCCGCTCGGCGAGCTCGCTGAGAACACGATCGACGAGCTCGTCGCCGACTTCGAGCG
>JANLUN010000709.1:0-6926 GCA_031363505.1 Planctomycetota bacterium
GTCCTGCCCCGGTTCGAGCGGAACATGGAACACGCCCGGACTGAAGTTGTCCTCGTGACCGTCGTAACCGCGCGCGAGATCGGTCTGGTATTCGATCTGCTTGTGCCACACGGGATCGACTTCGAAGTGCGCGCTGGCGCTGACGGTGATCGCGATCGGCGGAAGGCCCGGGTACGGGCGCGCGACGATGCCGGCGGGGAGCCGCTGAACGCGCTTGTCGATCGCGAAGTTCTCGAACGTGAGCTTGTCGGCCTCGCGGTACGGCAAGAACGGGCGCAGCCGGAGCTCGACCTTGTTCTGCTGTCCGCTGACGCGGTAGCGCACGAGCACGGTGTGCTGCCCGCGCACCATCATCACGTCGCGCTCGAGCTCCGATCGGCCGAAGAGATAGAGCGTCGAGGGGAACGGCACGAGCTCGAAATGATCGATGCCCTGATGGCCGAGCGGCGCCCACAGTCCCGGATAGCGCACCATCGAGATCGAGCACGACTTCCCCCCACCGTGGAAGCTCTCGTCGAAGCGGCCGAGGAACACGTGCCGCTTGACGTTCCCGGGCGGCGGCGCGACGAGCAGCCCGTGGTAGCGCCGCGTGGCGCACATCAGGATCGTGGACGAGGCGTACCCGCCGCGGCCGTCGGTCTCGAGCCACTCGCGGGTCATCGAGCGCTCGAGTTGCAGGCAGGAATCGCGGTCGATGCGGATGAGAGGCTGGGTCAAGTGGTCCTCTGGGAAGGTTGGAGGGCCGAGAGTGTACGCAGCGCCATATAAAGGAGAAGAGTAAGGGCACGACCGACGCGCGGATTGGGGCGTCACTCTGGTCCCGCGTGAGGGGCGTGTCGCTCGTCCCGCGCGTCGTGCGTCGAACTCGCCTCGCGCTCTGCCGCCCGCAGTACAAAGTCGCGTGATACGATCACGCCATGCCCCTCTACGAGTACGTCTGCAAGGAGTGCCGACACCCGTTCGAAGCGCTCGTTCTGGGCGACGAAAAACCGCAGTGTCCGTCGTGCATGGGCACCAGCCTCGAGAAGCAGTTCTCACTCTTCGCGACGAGCAACAACGACGCCGCGACCTACCAGCCGCCGGGTCCGTGCGGGACGTGCGGCGATCCGCGCGGGCAGGGTTCCTGCGCGACGGGGTGATCGGCCGAGCGACCGATCGCGGAGGGACCGTCTGCTAGACTCCGCCGCCTGCCGGCCAAGGAACGGCAAGCCATGCGGTGCTCGCGCGCGTTGTCGGTCGTCGTCATCGGTCTCGTCGCTGCATGCGCGAAGCATGCGGCTCCCGTTTCGGAGGCCACGAGCTCTCCGCTCGTCCACCTCTCGGACACCCTCGATCCGGCGCGCGCGAAGAGCGCGCCCGTTCCGAACAAGGCGCGTGAGGAGCGCACGTGGAGCTTCGCGGAGGCGCGCGACGACTGGCGCATCGTCGCGAAGGAGACGTCTCCGAATCTGTGCGCGCTGACGCTCGAGCGCGTCGCCGACGCCACGCGGCTCTCGCTCGGCTCGCCCGACGGGACGTCGACGGGTGCGATGCTCGCCGGGCTCGCGATCGATCTGCCGCCCAGCCGGCGCGACGAGTGGACGGCGATCGTCGTCCGCGCGCGCTCGCACGATCGACTCTCGGGCATTGGGTCGGCGTACAACGCCGCGACGAAAACGCAGGTCCCGCGCGGCTTCGGCTTCTTCATGGGAGCACCGGGTACGTCGCCCGTCTTCAACGACGGCTCCGTGCAGAGCTACTTCCTGCCGCTCGTCGGACACGACGACGAGATGCTCGAAACCGTCGGCTTCTTCGTCGCCGCGCCCAAGCCCGCGATCATCGACATCCTCTCCGTCGCGCTCGTTCCGCGCGGCGCGTCGTACAAAGAGGCCTTCGGCGTCCAGGCGCTCACGCGCGGAACCGAGACGCGCCGCACGGTGTTCTCGCACACGCCGGTCACGTTGACGTGGCCGCTCCACGTTCCGAAGAGCGGCCGGTTCGACTTCGCGTTGACGTCTCTCCTCGGCGAAGACGTTGCGTACCAAGTCAACGTCCGCACGGGACAAGGCGAACCGACGAAGCTCTTCGACGAATCGGTGAGCGACAGCGACGCGTGGCTCCAGCGCGGCGTCGACCTCTCGCGTTGGTCCGGGCAGAACGTCGAGCTCGAGCTCGCGGCATCGAGTCCGCGCGAAGGATCCGTGGCGCTCTTCGGCACGCCGCTCGTCTCCGGCGACGTCGCGTCGCAGCGCCCGAACGTGATCTTGTACGTCATCGACGGCGGCGGGGCGGACTTGATGAGCCTCTACGGCTACAACCGCCGCACGACGCCGTTCCTCGAGCGGCTCGCGGCGGAAGGCGTCGTGTTCGAGCGCGCGTACTCGAACTCCACGTGGACGCAGTCCTCGACCGCTTCGTTCATGACGTCGCTGCACCACAGTGTGCTCGGCGGACTCCGTCGCGGCATTCACTCGACGCCGGTGCCGGCCGCGGCGACGACGATGGCCGAGCACATGCGACGCGGCGGCTACGCGACCGCCGTCTTCACGACGAATCCGAACTGCGCGCGCGTGATCGGTCTCGAGCGCGGCGTCGACTTCATGAGCGACGGCGAGGAGGACGAGGGTTCGACGTCCGCTGCGACACTACACGATCAGTTCTGGCGGTTCCGCCGCGACTATCCCGGCCGTCCGTACTGGATCCACATCCAGACGACCGACGTGCACGAGCCGAACGAATCGGTGGCGCCTTTCGCCGGCCTCTATGTCTCCGCGACAGATCGCGCGCAACTCGCGGAGTGGGATCAGAAGATCAGGGCGTCGCGTGCCGAGCTCTTCGGCAAGACGAGCATCTCCGCGTACTACGAAGCCGCGCTCGAGAAGGCCGGCATCGATCGCCGCGCGTACTACAACCTGCGCCGCGGGATGTACGACGAGACGATGGCGCAGCAGGACCACGCGCTCGCGCAGTTCGTCGGCATGCTGAAGGAAGCCGGCGAATGGGACAACACGATCCTCATCATCGGGTCGGACCACGGCCATCCGGCGGGCACGTTCGCGCGCTGGGGCCGCGGGCTCTTCGAGCCGCAGCCGGAGCCGTGGCAGGGCGCGCTGCTCGACTCGTACGCGACGCACATCCCGCTGATCGTCGTCGCGCCGAAGAGGTTCGCCGGCGGTCGTCGCATCGCGCAGCCCGTGTCGATGATCGACGTGCTGCCGACGATCCTCGATCTCGCCGGATTGCCGGCGCCGGAGGTTGCGCAAGGCCGTTCGCTCGCGCCGCTTCTCCAAGGCAAGGAGCTCGCGCCGCGCCCGGTGATCTTCGATGAGTTCCGCGTCGACGAATCAACGGGCGAGATGATCGGAAACCTCGAGATGATCGACGGCCGCTGGGGCGCGTCGCTCGAGATCGGACCGATGCCCGGCGACGATGAGTCACCGAAAGGTCGACACTCCGTGCCGGCGGGCGGACGTTGGGGCGCGGTGCACCCGTACTTCGCCGACGTGCCGAGGCTCCTGCTCTACGACTTGTGGAAGGATCCGTTCGCGCTGCGTGCGGTGAACGGTGAGCAACCGAAGCTCGTCGAGCGCTACGAGCGCGAGCTGCTCGCGCACTGGAGCGCCAACCGCGCGCTGGCGATGCGCTTCAGCGACGCCGACGAAGCGCAGGCGCTGTCGCCGGAGGCGTTGAAGCAGCTGCGCGATCTCGGTTACGTGCGCTGAGACAAGTCAGCACTGGTCACTCGAAGAACTCGAAGTCCATCCCGGTTTGACGGCGGAGCTCGACGAGCCGGTCTCGATCGATACACACGAGGAGAAGGGTCTCGTCGCCGTCCAGCTTTGCGCACGCGAAGCGCGTTCCCTTCGTTCCCTCGGCGAGCAGCGCCGCGAACCGGCTCAGGATCGATCGGTCGAGCATGTCCCCGTCGAACTTGGCCTCCCAGTGTTGCGGCCGGCCTTCGAGTTCGAAATGGAGCACGGCCACTCGTCGCTCGAGATCGACTTCGTCCGCGATCTCTTCGATCGGCAGCGCGCCATTGGCGAGGTCGCGCACGCGCTCCGCGAAGCGCGTGTAATCGCCTGTGTCCTCGATGCAATCGAAGTCGAGCAGGAACACGTCTCCTCCGCCGGCCCAATCGCGCTCGACGTCCGCGAGGAAGGTGAAGAGGAGCTCGAACGGCGGGTCCTCGTATTCCTCGCGCGGATGCGCCGTGCACAAGTCGTCGATCGTGAACTCGTCCGGGAGTGCGATGCCGAATCGACTCAGTGCTTCGATCTGCGAGTGCAGATTCATGCCGCCGTCGGAGCGCAGCCCGTCGATCGCGCGGGCTCGCTCTTGGCGCCATATCGCGCGCAGCGTGGATTCGAAGTCGCTGTCACCGTCGTGCGTGGTATCGACGCACACATAGAACTCGCGTTGGTCGACGGTTTCGACGCGCAAGACCGAACGCGTCGATGCCTCCTCGTACGCTTCGTCGATGGCGAGAAGGTCCAAGTAGGACGCGGATTGAACGCTCAGCGCTCCGCCCGTGCCGAGCGAGCACGTCGTGACGCGACGATCCGAGAGAACGCACGCCTTGAAGCCGGGCGGGATGTCGTCGTCCGACGGAATCTGGTCCGAGCACAGATACAGGATCCGTTCGTCCGCCTCGATCATCTTGTTCTCGAGCAGCCACTCGAGATCGTCGGAGTCGACGGCGTCTCCCGGAACGGCCTTCGGCTCCGAGACGTAACTCATTGCGGCCACCGCGATGATGAGGAGATGAATGCCGATGGGAAGCGCGATCGCGCAGCCGCAGCCGACGCCCGTGAAGATCAGCCATTTGGGTACGCCACGACGACTCGGCGGCCTCTCTGCGAGCCACGGATCGTTCGCGAACGGATCCGGCCGCTCGCTCATCCAAGCCCGGGGATGTCGACCCCGCGCTCGCGCGCGCACTCGATCGCTTCGTCGTAGCCGGCGTCGACGTGACGCATGACGCCAGTGCCCGGATCGTTCGTGAGCACGCGCTCGATCGCCGCGGCGGCTTCCGGCGATCCGTCGGCGACGGTGACTTGTCCCGCGTGCAGCGAGTAGCCCATCCCGACGCCGCCGCCGTGATGGAACGAAACCCACGCCGCGCCTGAAGCGACGTTCAGCATGCAGTTGAGCAGCGGCCAATCCGCGACGGCGTCGGTCCCGTCCTTCATCGCCTCGGTCTCGCGGTTCGGCGACGCGACCGAGCCGCAGTCGAGGTGATCGCGGCCGATCACGATCGGCGCGGAGATCTCGCCCGATCGCACGGCTTCGTTGAACGCGAGGCCGGCTTTCGCGCGGTCGCCGTAGCCGAGCCAGCAGATCCGCGCGGGCAATCCTTGGAACGCAACGCGTTTCCCGGCGAGATCGATCCAGCGGTTCAGCGCGCGATCGTGAGGGAAGAGCCGTTGGATGATGCGATCTGTGACCGCGATGTCTTTGGGATCGCCCGAGAGCGCGACCCACCGGAACGGACCTTTGCCTACGCAGAACAGCGGCCGGATGTACTTCGGCACGAAACCCTCGAAGCCGAACGCCCCCGCGAAGCCGGCTTGCTGCGCGTGCCCGCGCAAGTTGTTGCCGTAGTCGAACGTGTCGGCGCCGCGCCCTTGCAGCTCGATCATCGCCTTGCAGTGATCGATCATCGTGCGGAACGATTCGCGCTCGTACGCCTTGGGATCGGACTTGCGCAGCCGCAGCGCGGCCTCGACCGCAATCTTGTTCGGCACGTAGCCGTCGAGCGGATCGTGCGCGCTCGTCTGATCGGTGAGGACGTCGGGCGTCACCTTGCGCGCGATCATGCGCTCCAAGAGGTCGACTGCATTCGCGACGACGCCGATCGACTTGGCGACGCCGGCCTTCTTCCACTCGAGCGCTTGGTCGATCGCCTTGTCGATGTCGTCGAACAGCACATCGCAGTAGCGCGTGTCGATCCGCTTCTGGATGCGCGCGCGATCGACGTCGGCACCGAGGAACGTTCCCTCGTTCATCGTCGCGGCGAGCGGTTGCGCCCCGCCCATCCCGCCGAGGCCGCCCGACACGAGCAGTCGGCCTTTCAACGTGCCGCCGAAGTGCTTCTCGGCCGCAGCCGCGAACGTCTCGTACGTGCCTTGCAGGATCCCCTGCGTGCCGATGTAGATCCAACTGCCGGCCGTCATCTGGCCGTACATCATCTTTCCTTCGGCTTCGAGCGCTCGGAAGTGCTCCCAGTTCGCCCAACGTCCGACGAGGTTCGAGTTCGCGATGAGCACGCGCGGCGCGGTCGTGCTGGTCTTGAACACGCCGACGGGCTTGCCCGATTGCACCAGGAGCGTCTCGTCCGGAGCGAGCCGCCGCAGCGTCGTGACGATCGCTTGGAAGCTCGGCCAGTCGCGCGCGGCTTTCCCGCTGCCGCCGTACACGACGAGGCGCGCGGGATCCTCGGCCACTTCCGGGTCGAGGTTGTTCATCAACATCCGCAGCGCCGCTTCCGCGCCCCATGTTCGACACGTGCGCGTGTTCCCGCGCGGGGCGCGCTGCGGTCCGATCGGGACCGCGCTGGACTTCGGATCGGAAGTAGAAAGGCCGGAGGTGCTCTTCATCGCGAGGTCAGTATACGTGGCGAGAATGTGCGAGCGCCGGCTTGACTTCAGAGTGGCGCGGCGCTTTTCTGGGTCGAGAGCAGCATCGCGTGGCACCGCGGTGCATCGAATCCACAGCGGAGAATCAGAATGGCCAAAGGTCAGCAGCAACCCAAAGACGTGAAGAAGCCGAAGCTCTCCATCAAGGAGAAGCAGGACAAGAAGAAGGCGAAGATCGCCAAGAAAGCCGGAGGCGCCTGATCGAATCGGGCGACCCCCTGATCGCCCCGGGCTACCCTTCGGGAAACAGCGCGCGCCCGCACCTTGCCGGCTGCGAGCGCGCGAACTGTTGCCGAGAAGGTCGCCCGAGGC
>JANLUN010000613.1:0-13548 GCA_031363505.1 Planctomycetota bacterium
CTTCGCGGCGGCGCTCGCGGGAAGTGAGCGCGGCACGGTCTGCTGCGACTCGACCTCTTTCAAGTTGCGTTGGATGTCGGCGCTCGCCATGCGCGCCATCTCGCCGATGGAGAGGTCGCGCGGCACCGCACTTTCGATCTCGCGCTTCACCGATTGGATCTCTTTCGCCACGCCGGTTTCGCGCCACGCGCTGTCGAGCGAACGTCGCAGCCGCGCGAGCTGCGCGCCGGCTTGACCGGCGACGTGCGGCAGGCGCTTGCCGAACACGAGCAGCGCCACGATCGCGACGATCGTGAACTCGCCGAACCCGAGGTTGTCGATCAGCCCGAGGAACACGCGACCAATGTAGCCCGCACGGCCCCGCGCGCGCTCGGATTCCTCAGCGGTACACGCCCAGCCACTTGTCGATCAGGCCGAGGCTGGAGCGGCGATACGTGAGATCGGGGACCACGCTGATGCCGAAGCTCGCGCCCTCGCCCGCGCGGTAGCCGGTTTCGATCTCCAAGATGAAATCATGCCCGAGGCGCCGGACCAGGAAGCTGTTGTTCAGGCCCTCGTCATCCGCGATCGAGATCGTTTGCCCCAGCTCGAACTCCCACTTCGCCGTCGCGCGATAGCGCGCACCGACCGACGCCGCTTCGTAGAGCCGCACGTCGTTCTCGTCGAGACCGCGGTGATAGCCGAACTCGATGCCGAGATTCGGATGCGGCTCGAAACCCACGAAGGTTCGTGAGTACTCCGTGTCGCCGTCCTGCACGTCGTACTTGCCGTCGTGCGTCATGCCAACGGGCACGTCGCCCGCGAACGTGAGGAACTCTCCGAGGACTCCGACCGGCTGGAAGCCTTCCTCCAAACCAGGTTCGAGGTTCTCGGCGTGCGTCGTGCGCACCTCCAAGTCGAAGTGTTCTTGCGTGCGCGGCTTCCAGAGTCGCGAGCGCAGGCCGATGTCGACGAACTGACCCTCGATCGGCTGCTCGACTTCGTCGAACGAGACCGGCTCGCCCCCGGATTCGTCGACCGCGAGATCGGTGTGGAAGCTGACGAACGGACTGATCGCGTTCACGGTGGAGCGTCCGTAGCGCTTCCACAAAGTCGTCGCGAGATCGACGCCGGCGAAGAGGCCCAGGCGCGTCGGCGTCTCGTCGGGATCGACACCCTCGTTCCACGCGGTCGCACGTCCGTACACGTACGGTGTCGCAACCATGGCGGCGACGCCGAGCGGGATCGGCATCTCGAGCCGGTGCTCGGTGTCGCCGCGCAGCACATCGCGGTCGCCGAGCCCGTCCGGGAACGGCGCGTAGTAATCCGGGTCGCCGTCCCTACGTTGCAAGTAGGCGACGTCGCCGTACGCGCGGTAGAGGATCGGTCGTTCGCCGATCGAACCGATCGGCGTCAGGCCGCGGTACGTCCCGGCCGACGGAAGCTCTTGGATGTCGGTGCGATCCTCGAGCAGCACTTTGACGCTGGCGTTGAAGTAGTACTGATCGTTCGCCTTGCGCCAGTGGACGTAGTTGTCCTTCTGCTCGTACTCGAGGTAATCGCTCTCGAAGAACTCCGACTGAACGCCCGGGTCGCTCTGCTTCGACAGCACGAGGTCGAACCACTCCTGGGGGCTCTCGTTGTAGCGCCCGCGCGTGCGGAACCAGGTCCGCAGCGTGTCGCGATCGTCCTCCGGTACGCGTACGAGACCCTTGTCCTCATGCGAATCGGGGATGCCGTCGATCGCGATGTCCATGTCGAACTTGTCGGGCACCTTGAACTCGAGGCCCGTGCCGAGGATCACGCCGCGCGATCCCAAGTAGCCGGGTCGGAACTTCCAGTGCCCCTCGAGGTCGGTGTCGGGGAAGCCGAGCACCTTGCCGAACAGTCCTCCGATGCCTTTGCCCACGGTACCGAGCGTGAAGTTGAACGACGCCTGCACGGATGTCCCGAACTTCGCGAAGTTCCCAGCCGCGATGTTGTCGATCAGCGGGACGAAGTCCTCGTCGGCGGCATAGACCAGCGGAGGCATCGGAATCGCGACCGTGTCGCCGAACGCCAGCTCGTTCTGCGTCGCGCTCACGCTGAATCCGCCTGCTTCGGTTCGATTGACCTCCAAGCGGCCGGTCTTGATCACGTAGTGCGGATCGTCGTAGTCGCACGACGTGATCACCGCGTTGTCGGCGCGCAGTGTGGAGTCCTTGGACACGCGCATCCAATCGGCCTTCGTGCGGAGCCGTTGCTTGCGACCGCGCAGCTTCACGTCGGTGAGGAAGTCCGCCTCTTGGATCCAGCCGTGACCTTCCACGATGTCGAGATAGATGGACTTCGCGCGCGCCGTGCGCGCGTTGTGCCGCAGGAACTCGATGTTCCCTTCGACGTACACCTCGTTCAGGACGCGCGCGAGCTTGTGATCGGTGAATTGCGCGAACGGGAGCGGCCCGGACTTCGCAGGTTTCTTGGGCGGCGCTTTGGTTTCGGGCACGCGCACGCGCAGATCGGGTTCACCCGTCGTTTCCTTGATCGCAGACTTGCCGCTCTTCAGCCATTCCCCGCGATCGACCCAGAACAGCGCCCAATCCGCGCGCATCTCGTCGTCCGCTCGACGGAACAGCGGATTGCGCAGCACGAGGATCGCCGTCGATTCGTCGTGATCGAACGGCTGCATCGACTCGTACGTCACCGACCAATCCGACTTGGACGCGTCGTCGCGCGGATGGAGGTAGCCGCGGTCGGTCGAGAGCAGCATGTTGGCGCGCTCATACTGAATCCACGCGGACTCGGCCTCCATCGTGTCCATCGCGAGCCGCGCGGGTGAGCCTTCGATGCGGAGGCGCTCGGGGCTACCGTCGAGTCTCTCGCCGTACGCGCGCGCGCGCTCACCGAAGCCCGCTTCGAAACCGTCCCACGCGTGTGCGCCGTCCAGCGCGTCAGCGTGCGTGTTTCCGTCTGCGAGCCACTGCCCGTCGATGCGCAGCGAGCCCGCGTCGATCCACCAATCCTCACTTTGAGCGGATCGACCCCGCGCGTGCGCCTTGCCGCGCAGCAAGACCTGCGTGCCGTCCGCGACGAATCGGTCCGTCGAGAGCTCGAGCACAGGCGCGCTCGCGTCGAGCGCACGCCGCGCTTCCGGCGTGAGCCCCTCGTCTTTCAACTTGATGTCGACAGCCGCGGCCTCGATGTGTTCCGGATCGAACTCGAGCCACTCCGCCGTCATCACATACGGCGCGATGCCCGTCGGAAGTCGACCCTCGGCGCGGATCCGACGCCCCTCGTCGGCGGACATCCTTCCGCGGCCCTCGCGGTCGAGCGTGAACAGATCGCACTCGCCGGCGAGTTCGCCCAGCGTGTGGTATTCGAGCCGCACGTGGCCCGCCGCGCGCAGGTCCGATTTCGTGACGGGAGTCTTCTCCGCCGGATCGCGCGTTCGCTTCAAGACGCCGTCGACGAAGAGTTTGTCGCACGACAGGCGGCCGTCTCCCTCCGCGAACTGGATCGTCGTGCGCACGCCCTCTTCCGCTTCGGCGTGGAACGTCCGCGACTCTTCGCCGGGCAGCGCCGGCGCGAGATCGAGGTGCAGCTTCGTGCCTTGGAGCTCGTACTTTCGATCCGCCGCCGCGACCGTCGCCCGAGCTTCTCCGGTCGCGTCGAGGACGTCCTTGCGAGCGTGGATCTCGATCGCTTCGGTCAGCGCCTCGATCTGCGTCGCGCCGTTCTCGCGGAACTCGTAGCGCGCCGGCGCGCCCGACATGCCGAACAGTTCGAGGTCGTCCGGTCCGTGCGACACGACGCGCGCCGCACGGCCCTGTCCGTTCTGTCCGGTGTACGAGACGTCACCTTCGGCGACGAATGTTCGCGCCCGCCAATCGAAGTCGCGCACGAGCGCGGCGCGCGCGTCGAATCCATCCGGGTCGGCGACGGTGATGCGTGCCGCGCGCGCGATGGACACCGTCACCTCGTCGCCCTTCGACTGCACGCTCATCCCCTGCTGCGCTTCGAGCACGATCAGGCGCGGGTCGCCCGGCACCGCGCCGCGGAGAGTCGTCGGTCCTTCGGTGACCGCGTCGACGATCTCTTCTCCCGCTACAGCGGCCAAGTAGTTCAGCGTCAGCTTGTCGCTCGCAAGATCACTGCCCTCGTAGTGCGCGGTGACCGCACCGTCGGCGACGAGCTCGCCGCGCTGGCGATCCTGATCCAGCGCCGCTTTGAGAGAACGCTGCGCTTGGAGCACGAAGTCGAACGCGGGAACGCGCAGCTCTCCCGGGCCACGCAGGTCGAGCGTCGTGCGCGGACCAAACTCGACGACGAGCGGACCGACACCGGAGATCTCCGCCCTGGCCGTCTTGGGAACGTCGCGTGCTCCGGGTACGTCCGGTCCGAGAAATCGTCCGACTTGAATCGTGCCGCTCGGCGAGCCGACGAGATCCGCGCGCAGGAGAGCGCCGTTCGCATCGAATCGAAAGTCGGCCTGCTGCGCGCGGAAGATGTCGTTCTCGCCTTCGAGCACGACGTCGCCTTCGAGATGCGCGCTCTCGAGCTTGCCGTTCGCGTCGAAACGAAAGCCGGCGCGCTCGGAGCGGAACACGTTGCCTTGACTCGCGATCACCACCGTGCCGGAAGCGTCGGCTGCGACGAGTTCGAATCCGCGCGTACCGACGCGCTTGCGTCCGTGGACGCTCAAGCGTTGAGCGTCGACGCTGACCGCGCGTTCGCCCGTGAGCACGAGGCGCGCTCCGTCGAACGCGCGCAAGTGGACCGCCGGTGCTCCGTCGACGAGCTCCTTCTCCACCATGAGCTGCCCGGCACCGGTCGCCGACAGCGTCACCCGCGCGCCCGATTCGATGTCGAGCCGGATCACGCCCTCCTTGGCGAGGTGCACGCTCTCCGCGATGGGATCCGCGTCGAAGCCGATGCCCTCCGCCGTCAAGCCTTCGCCGCGGAGTCGCACGCGATCCTCCGATCGAAAGCGATTCGTCGAGAGCTCCCAGTCGAGACGCGGCACGTCGAGCACCAGCGGAACGATCGGCGCCCCCTCATGAAGCGTGAGCTCGACCTCGTCGAACGTCGCGTGCTCGTCGGGCCCGATCGTCGGATTGCCGTCGACGACGACGAGCTTCATCCGTCCTTTGTCGGCCGACATCTGCGCGCGCCGCGATCCGGTGTCGAGGTTGCGGACGTCGATCGTCAGATCGCTCAGCTCGTACACGTCGCCGCCGATGAGATCGACGTCTTGCGCGTGCAGTTCGTACAGCGGCTTGAGCGTCGCGCCGTCGCCCGACCGTTGGACGAGGTCGAGCTTGCCGTCGAGGCTGACGCCGACAGGACGTGATGGCTCTTCGGGCTTGTCGCTGGGGACGGGAAACTCGGTGAACTCGGTCGGCTTCTGCGCGTTTCCAACCGGACTCGGCGGCAGCGCGGGCTCCGACTCGGAGCCGCGGAGCCACAGGACGAGCGCGAGGCCGATCGTGAAGACGATCAGAAAGACGACGAGCTTCCTCATCGCCGCGCCGCGTCGAGGATCGCCTGCCAGCGTCCCTGGGCACGCAAGATGTGCTCACACAGCTCGCGCACCGCGCCGTCGCCGCCGGCGCGCTGCGTCACGAGATCCGCGACGGACTTGATCTCGTCGCGCGCGTTCGAAGGCGCGACGAAGGTGCCCGCTGCCGCGCGCAAACCAAGATCGGGGAGATCGTCGCCCATCGCGACCGTCTCGCTCGCAGCGATGGACCGCCGAGCTTGGATCGCGCGCACGACCTCGGATTTCTGCGTCACCTTCTGGTGCACTTCCTCGACGCCGAGCTCGCGCGCGCGGTGCGTGGTCGCCACGCACCCGCGGCCGGTGACCCACGCGATCGTGATGCCGGCCTGCACGAGCCAGCGCAAACCGAGTCCGTCTTGCACATGGAAACGCGGCGTCTCGTCAGCGGGTCCGTACGCGCCGTACACGATGCGTCCGTCGGTCAGGACGCCGTCGACGTCGAGCACGAGCAATCGAGTGCGAGCGAGCTTCGCGCCGGGGTCGACCGGTTGGCCCCCATCGCTCGGAGCCGAGTGCGTCGCTGCGCCGTCCGCGCGGCTCGTCCCCTTCCTCGATTGCGCGGCCACGGCGAACGATCAGACGCGCACGTCGAGCAGGTCCTGCACATCGAGCAACCCGACGGGGCGGCGCTCGGCGTCGATGACCGCCACTTGGTCGATGCGGAACTCTTTCATCAAGTGCTGCGCCTCCTCGACGAGATGGTCGGGCCCGATCGACTTGGGATTCTTGCCCATGTACTTGTCGACGGGGGCACCCAAGTTGGACGGGTCGAGGGGACCTTCGAAGAGTCGCGACAGATCGCCGTGCGTGAAGATGCCGACCAAGAGACCGTCCTTGTCCGTCACCAGCGCCGCGCCCGGTCGCCCGGGCGTGCGATTCATCACGATCACGGCGTCCTTGAGCGAGCTGCCCGCGAGAACGAGCGGCAGTTGCTCGCCCTTGCGCATCACCTCGCGCACGCGCATGAGCTTGCGGCCGAGGCTCCCGGCCGGGTGGAAGAGCGCGTAGTCCTCGCGGCTGAAGTTGCGCTCCTGCGACACGACCATCGCGAGCGCATCGCCGAACGCGAGCATCGCGGACGTGCTGGCGGTCGGCGCCAACTTCAGTGGGCACGCTTCCTGGACATCGCCGATGTCGAGCACGCAATCCGCGATGCGGCCGAGCGTCGACTGCGGCGATCCGGTGAGCGCCATCACGCTCGCGCCGATCTTGCGCGCGGGTCCGATCAGCGCATTGACCTCCGCCGTCTCGCCCGAGTTCGACACCGCGAACAAGAGGTCGCGCGAGCGGATTCGACCCAAGTCGCCGTGCAGAGCCTCCGTCGGATGCAGGAAAAGCGACGGCGTACCGGTGCTGGCGAGAGTCGCGGAGATCTTCTGACCGACGAGGCCGGCCTTGCCGACGCCGGTGACGACGATCAGGCCCTGGCAGTCGAGCAGCATGTCGACCGCGCGCAGGAAGCGGTCATCGAGCCGCTGCTCGAGGTGCGCGATGGTGCGTGCTTCCAGGCGCAGCACCTCCGCGGCGCGGGCCAGGCGCACTTTGGAAGGGTCGGTGGTCCTGGCCAAGCTCGCCATTCCTCGTTCGTGCTCGTGCGGCGCAGCGAGTGTGCGAGAACACCGCACTGCGTGGATCGCGCACCTTGGGTCGGATTCTATGCCTGTCGCGCGGGCCGCATCAAGCGCGGCAAGCGCGGCGGAGCATCGCGGCGCGGGATGTCCTGGTGTGTAAGATGCCGACGCATCACGTCGCGCTTCGGGCGCCGCTCGGACAGGATCCACTGCGAGAGCGCGTCAGGTCGACACCTCAAACCTCCGGAGTTCCATATTTCATCGGTCCGCCGTGCCCTGGCCAGCCGTGCTGCTGGCGTCGTCCTCTTGCCCGCCGTCGTGCCGATGTTCGCGGCGGGCGAAATCGATCCCGTCCAGCTCGTCCTCACGATCGTCCTGCTCGTGATCAGCCTGAGCGTGCACGAGGCCGCGCACGGCTGGGTGGCCTGGAAGTGTGGCGACCCGACCGCCAAGGACCTCGGCCGGATCACGCTCAATCCGATCCCGCACATCGACCCGTTCATGACGATCGTGCTGCCGGCGATCATGCTCTACACGTCCGGTTTCGTGTTCGGGGGCGCCAAGCCGGTTCCCGTGAACTTCCACCGACTGCGGCATCCCTGGCGCGACATGAGCCTGGTGGCGCTCGCGGGGCCGGGGTCGAACCTGCTCCTGGCCGTCTTCTTCCTGATCGCGTGGAAGTTCTTCATCACGACGGGCTGGTACAACAATGCCGCCGAGCTGGCGATCTTGCGTGACCAGGACTTGCTCCCGCAGATCCTGAGCAAGGCCGTCTTTTTCAACGTCCTCCTCACCGTGTTCAACCTCGTCCCGATCCCGCCTCTCGACGGATCGCGCGTGATGGCGTGGCTCCTGCCCCCCGCGCTGCGTGAACCCTACGGGCATCTCGAGCGCTGGGGCATCCTGATCGTCTTCGGCCTCGTTTTCCTGAGCCCGGGCTTCAACGCTTTGTTGCACAGCAGCATGTACGGGATCATCCGCCTGCTCGATCGCATCGTTTCGCTCGGAGGCGTGTGGTGAGCGACGTTTTCACGGTCCGATTGGAACGCGTCTTCCAGGGTCCGCTCGACCTGCTCCTCCACTTGGTCCGCGAGCAAGAGGTCGAGATCCACGAGGTCGAGATCTCGCGCGTCGTCGAAGGCTACATCGAGTACCTGCGCGCGATGACCGACCTCGACATCGAGCTCGCCGGCGACTTCCTCGTGATGGCGGCCACGTTGATGTCGATCAAGTCGCGCTCCCTCCTGCCGCGCGATGACGTCGACCTCGAGACCGATCTGGATCCGCGCGACGAGCTCATCCAGCGTTTGATCGAGTACCGACGGTTCAAGGAAGCCTCGGAGCAGCTCGGCTCCAGGTTCGAGGAGCGCGCGCTCCAGCATTCACGCGGGCACGAAGAGGAAGACACGCGCGAGACCGAGCCGGCGCTCGACCTCGGCGAGCTCACGTGTTGGGATCTTCTCGCCGCGTTCTCGCGCTTGATGCGCGAAACGCTCGCCAACAGACCGCACCGCGTCACGACCGATTCACGCCCGCTGCGTTTCTACGTCCACGAGCTCGCCCATCGCATCCGCGAACGGGGCGAGGTCACGCTCCGCGAACTCTTGTTCACGCTCGATGCCGCGCCCAGTCGCGAATCGCTCGTCGGATCCTTTTGCGCGCTGCTCGAACTCGTGAAGCTCGGCCTCGTCGGGGTCGAGCAAGACCGGCGGGTCGACGAGATCTTGATCCGGCTCAAACCTGAGCACGCGGGCGACATCGAAGATGTCGTCGACGCCTCGCTCTTCGACGACGAAATTCAAGAAGGCGCCGCGAGCGAAACCGCCACGAGCGAGGCCGAGGCGACTCCGAGCACGGCGTGAGCCCTGCACGGGGGGTGGACGTTCGTGCGAACAGGGCCCATATTGACCCTCCCCCTTTCTTCAACGAGCACCAAGCGCAAGCGATCATCACCATGAGCAACGCACTGGACGTCACCGACAGCACGTGGGACACCGCGGTCATGCAGAGCAACACGCCGGTGCTCGTCGACTTCTGGGCGGAGTGGTGCGGGCCGTGCAAGGCGATGGGGCCGTACGTCGACAAGCTCGCGACCGAGTTCCAGGGCAAGTTGAAGGTCGTCAAGCTCAACACGCAGGACAACACCGAGATCCCGTCGCGCTACGGCATCACCGCGATCCCGACGTTCCTCGTGATCAAAAACGGCGAGGTCGCCAAACAAATCGTCGGCGCGCAGGCGTACGACAAATTGAAGGCGGCGATCGTGCCGCACTTGTGATCGGCGCGCGACGCGGCTCCGAGTTCGCATCTCGGTACTGAAGAGCACATGCGACTCGTCTTCATGGGCTCGCCGCCCTTCGCCGTGCCCGTCTTCGAACGCATCCTCGCGAGCCGACACACCATCGCCGCGCTCGTCACGCGACCGGATCGACCGCAGGGACGCGGGCGCAAGATCGAGTCCTCGCCGCTCGTCGAGACCGCGCGTCGCGCGTCCATCGAGATCCTCCAGCCGAGCAGCGCGCGCGATCACGAGTTCGTCGCCGCGCTGCGCGCGCTCGCGCCCGACGTGCTCCTCGTCGCGAGCTACGGTGAGATCTTGAAAAGCAATGTTCTGGAGCTCGCGCCGCACGGCGCGCTCAACGTTCACGCATCGCTGCTCCCGCGCCACCGCGGTGCTTCACCGATCCAAGCGGCGATCCTATCGGGCGACCGCGTCACCGGCGTTGCGGTGCAACGCATGGTGCTCGCGCTCGACGAAGGGGATGTGCTCGTCGCCGAAGAGACGGCGATCGACGATGACGAGAATGCCGGTGAACTGCTGCAGCGGCTCGCGAGGCTCGGCGGTGACGCGGCCGTGAAGGCGCTCGATCTCATCGAGCGCGGCGACGCCCGCTTCGTGCCACAGGACGCGCGACTGGCGACGTACTCGAAGAAGATCAGCAAGGACGCCGGGTGGATCGACTGGAGGCAGTCGTCACTCGAGCTCGTCCGGTTCGTTCGCGGCATGACGCCTTGGCCGGGCGCGCGCACGACGGTGCCGGGCGGCGGCGAGATCGTCGTGCTGAAGGTGCGCGCGAGCTCACTGCCGCCCACCGATTCTCCCGGCACGATCCTCGACGCACGGAGCGCTCTGTGTGTGTCGACCGGCGACGGCGCGCTCGAAGTCGTGCGCGTGAAACCTTCAGGCAAGGCCGAGATGGACGGCGCAGCGTGGTTGCGCGGCGTGCGACTCACCTCCGGCACGATGTTGGGCGCACGATGACGCGCGAGCTCGCATGGCAACTCTTGCGCTCGGGGAGCGAGACGCCGCTGCGCGATGTCGATCGCACCGCATCGGAGGCGGGACTCGACGCGCGCGATCGTGGGCTGCTGCGCCGCATCATCGGCACCGAAGTGCGTCGGCGCGGAACTCTGCGTGCGCTCGTCCGTCACTTCGCATCCGGCAGGCCCGACGCGGATCTCGCGGCCTTTCTCCATGTGGGCCTCGTGCAGCTCCTGTTCCTGGATCAGATCCCCGATCACGCCGCCGTGAACACGACCGTCGAGGCGTGTCGACAGCAGCTCGGACCGAAGCGCGCCGCGTACGTGAACGCCGTGCTGCGCAAGGTCATTGGAGCGCGAGTTCGCGGACATGTGAACGATCCCCGATGTGACCTGCCGCTGCGCGAGCTCGCGCTCAGCGAGCCCGTGTTTCCCGATCCCGCGGAGCACCCGCTCTTGTGGGCGCAGGATGCGCTCTCGATGCCGGTCGAGCTGATGCGGCGCTGGGTGAAGCGCTACGGCGAGGAGCGCGCATTCGCGCTGGCTTCGAGCGCGCTCGAGGAACCGGATCTGTCGCTGCGCATTCTCGAGGCACCCACCGCTCTCGAGTCTTCACGCGAGAGCGCGCCGCACGCGAGCACCCTGGATGCGCTCGCCGCGCTCGACGTTCCGCTACGGCCGGGCGGTCATCCCGCGATCCAGCTCGCGCCGGCTGCGTGCACGGAGGCGGTCCTTCGATCCGAACCGTTCGCGCGCGGCCTCGTCACCGTGCAAGGGGAGACGGCGCTGCGCGCGGCTGAACTCGTCGAAGCGCGCGCGGGAGAACGCGTGCTGGATCTATGTGCGGCACCCGGCGGCAAGACCGCGGTCCTCGCGCAGACCGGAGCAACCGTCGTCGCCACCGACGCGTCCCCGGAGCGGCTTGCGCGTCTGCACGCCACGATCGAGCGGCTCGCGCTCGGTCGTACGGTCGAGGTCGCCTCGATCGAGTCGGTGAACGCGCAGGACGAGCAACGATTCGACGCAGTGCTCGTCGACGTTCCGTGCAGCAACACCGGCGTGCTCGCGCAGCGACCCGAGGCGCGTTGGCGATTCGGAACCGCGTCGCAGCACGCGCTCGCCACCATTCAAGTCGAGCTACTGCGTCGCGGCGCCCGTAATACACGGACCGGCGGACGGCTCGTGTACGCGACGTGCAGCATCGAGCCCGAGGAGAATCACCGGCGCGTGGTTGCATTCCTCGAGGCTGCGCCGGATTTTGAGTTGGAGCATGAGATCGACTCCCTCCCCGATCCGCGCGGCGCGCACGGCCCCGTCGACGGCGGCTATGCGGCACGACTGCGGCGACGCAAGTGAGTAACGCGGCGCGAGCACCGGTGACCGGCTCACCGCGTCGCGCGCTCGTGACCGGAGCCTCGTCCGGCATCGGCGCGGCGGTCGCGCGCGCGCTGGCGGCGCGTGGGGATCGCGTGGCACTGCTCGCACGTCGCGCTGAAAAGCTCTCGGCCCTCGCCGACGAGATCGCCCGTAGTACGAGCGATCGGCCCCTGTGCGTGCCGTGCGATGTGCGACGTCCCGAGGACATCGCGCGCGCCTTCGATCGCGTCGCTCGGGAGTTCGACGGGCTCGATCTCTTGGTCAACAACGCCGGCATCGGCTACCGCGCGCGCGTCGAGCAACTCGAGCCGCAGATCGTCCGCGATCTGCTCGATACCAACGTCGTCGGGCTTCTCCACTGCTGTCAGGCCGCGTTGCCGCTCTTGCGTCGCGGGAACGACGCCGTCGTGGTCAACATCGCGTCCGTCGTCGGACGACGCGGAATCCCAGGCCAAGCGGTCTACTCCGCGAGCAAGGCCGCGGTCATCTCGATCAGCGAAGCTCTGCGCATCGAATGGGAGCACGAGCGCATCGCTGTGTGCACGCTGAACCCCGGCTTGACCGCGACGGGATTCTTCGAGGCGCAAGCCAATCCATCCGCGCTCGCGGCGCCGGACATGTCGCGCTCGTCCGGTCCGGACGAAGTCGCAGAGCACGTACTCGCGCTCGACCGCTCGCCGCGGCCCGAAGTGTGGCTGCGACGGAAATGGCGCTGGCTCTCGCTCTTGTCACTCGTCGCGCCGCGCACCTCCGATCGCGTTCTGCGCGATCGATTGGGCTGGAGCCCGGAACGCTGACGCGTCAGTTCGGGTCTTCGAGCGGGTCGAGCGGCGACTTCTGCAAGTCGAGGAGCACGGCGGCATCGCCGGCGTCGAAGATCGACGACCACTCGGAGCTGGCCTCTCCCTCGCCTTCGGCCTGCGCTTCAGGAAGCGGAGCCGCCGGCTGCACGCGCAGATTCGTCTCGAGCCACTTGCGATTGGAGCGCACCGTGCCGACCACCGGAGAGATGTGGAGGTCGCACTCCGATGCGAGCAAGCCCAGCACTTCCGCGGGAACCATCGCGGGCATGCAGATGGTCAGCACTTGGCCGAACTTGCCGATCGGCACGAGACAGTTCTCGATCAGCGTCTGCGGATCGATGTTCTCGCGTGCCTTGGGATCGGGATCGACCATGTCGATCGGCAGGAACGGCAGTCCATAGAGCTCGCACACGACGCGCGACAACTCCCAATCCGAGACCAAGTTCGCCGACACGAGCGCTTCGGGAAACGGCAAGTTGCCGCGCCCGCTGAACTGCAGTGCTTCGCGGAGCGACTGCGGATCCACGAGACCACGCTCGGCCAAGACCTCGGCCAGGCGGTTGTATTCGAGCCGCTGGTTGTTCTTCACGGTGCAGTTCGGGGGGGCGCAGGAAAGCCGCGTGCGAGTCGGCTGCGGGGTGCGCGTCCGTTCTGTATCGGCGCCCGCGCACTGTCCCTGGAGGACACCATTCGGAAATGGATTCGCACACCGCCCAACAAGGGCGTGCGGCAAGGACGTGCGACGCCGAACCATCGCGACTTCCGTCCCCCGTCCATGGCGCCCGGTGAGGCCGCGGACGGTGCGGTTCGCGGTCGACGCGGGCCGCGAGGGCTGCGCTGCTGGGCGATCGGAGCGCGGCGCACGCGAAGTTCGCCGCGCCGCGGTTTTACACGTCGAGGTTCGTCGCCTCGAGCGCGTGCCGATCGATGTAGTCGCGCCGCGCCTCGACGCCGTCGGACATCAAGATCGTGAAGATCTCGTCCGCGGTCATCGCGTCCTCCATCTCGACCTTGTAGA
>JANLUN010000850.1:0-6580 GCA_031363505.1 Planctomycetota bacterium
CACGCGGCAAGCCGGCCAACGTTTCGGATCCCGCTTGTCCAAGGACCGGTGTTCCGTCCGGCGACGCGAGTTGTTCGAGCTTCTGCACCTGGTCCGAAACCAGAGCGAGCCGGCCGAGCTCGGTGTCGAGCCAGACCTTGCCTTGTCCGACCGCGTACAAGCGGCCTTCGAAGACTTCGCCGCCATGGAGGATCGAGCGCACGCGCCCGACGGACGGCGTGAGCATGCGCGTGCTCGCGTCGATGGATTCAACGGGGATCGTGCTGCCTTCCCAGATGCCGGCGAGATCGCCGGCGGTCGCGCGGCGCAGCCGGCTGTTCGGCGCCGGCCGAGGCGCTTCTTCACCTGCATGCTCGTTCAGACGGACGACCGATGTCCCCGTCGTGCTGTCCTGCGACGCGTCCGCGAACGCGTCGGAACCTTCGTGCGCCACCGACGAACGGTCCGCCGCGGCGATCGCATCGCGCAGGGCCGGGATGCTGTCCCATTGACCGAGCGGATCGAACAGTTCCGAACCGCCTTGAGCCCCCCCTCGACCTTGGAACTCCGCGAGCGCATCGCGGCCGTGCCAAACCGAGCGGTTGTTGTCGCGCATCCATTGCTCGAACTCGGGGCTCGGCATGAGCGCGGATTCGAGCGTCTCGCCACGCGCGATCCGGCCGAGTGCGTCGTCGCTGTCGCCGGTCGTCGTTGAAGCGAGCTCGCTGTCTTGCGAACGCGAGCTCTGCGCGGAAATCGTGTCGAGATCGTCCGACGTGCTGTCGTCCGACGTGCTGTCGTCCGACGTCCGAGCGGTGCTCGTGTCCTGACCCGACGGCGTCCCGACCGGCGGCGTGCGCCGGACCGGAGCCTTGGCCGTCGTCGGAATCTGCACTTCTCCCGCCGGCTGGAAGTAGGTCGTGTACGTGTAGAGGCCGAGGCTCACGAGGACGAGCGCAGCCACGCCGCGCACGGCGTACCAGCTGACGCCGCGCTTTTTCGGAGTCTCCGCGAACGACGACTCCTCGAACGAGAACGGATCGGGAGTCGCGAGGTCCGGCGCGAGCGGATCATCGCCGGCACCGACGGGCGCTCCTTCGAGCGTGCTGAACAGACTGCCGAGCGATTCGGCGGAAGTCTGCGTGTGCGCCGACTCGACGTCCGCGCTCGCGACGCCGGCCGGCGGGGCGAAGTGCTGCGCGTCGGATGCGTGCGGCATCGCTGGAACCGGTGAGGCATCGACGCCGCGGAGCTCCTGATCGAGCCCGAGAAAGTCGGCTGCTTCATCCGCACCGCGCCACTCCGTGTCGACGTCGCTGGTCGAAGCGACTTGACGCGCGTTCTGCGCGGGACGGCTACCGGTCAGTGCGGTGGGGTCTTCCGCGTCTCCCGGCGTTCCACCGGGGACCTGTGTCTGGCTGGGATCTCGTTCGAGCATCGCGTTGCGTCGGCGCCTTCGAGGCCGTGGGGCTGGACCAGTCCGTGTCGAACCGGAAGAGCCAGGTCGGAAACCCGCCCGGGCCCTCGGCAGGTTCAGGCCCGCTTATCGGCTCGCGAGTTCGCCGAGCCACAGTGCCGGGAACGAAATGGCCGTCAGCGACGTTTCGCGGCCCGCGTCCGGGAAGCGTTTTCCGATTCCATGGCGCTCGAGCGAGTCGCAGGGACTCTTCGAGTCAGGGACTGCGACGCTTGAGCACGCGGTTGGCGCCCTGCCGCAGCGTCAGCCCCTGCGCGTCGAAGTGCTCGAGCAGCGGGATCAGGAACTTGCGCGTCGTCGTGAGCTGGTCGCGCAGCGCGGGGATGTCGAGCGGTCCGTGCGCACGGCAGTTCTCGACGATCGCGGCCTGCGCTTCCTCGTGGAGCTCGCGCGTGAGGTAGAACTCGTGCGCGATCCGCAGCACGAGCCCGCGATCGACGCACAGCTCGAGCGCGCCGCGCACGCTCGCGAGCGGTGCGGAGAGTGCGCGCGCCAGCTCGTCGGACGTCGGCGGTTGAAAGCGGGCTTTCGCGAACGCCGCGAGCACGCCCACGTTCAGCGCGCTCGTCTTCGGATCGAGATCCGCGGAACGCCCGGCCGGACGGATGAGTCCCCCCGGCTCGCGGCGCAGTCGACCGCGGCTTTCGAGTTCCGCGATCACGACGTCGAGCAACTCCGTGTCAAGCGCCGTCACGCGCCGCACGTCGCGGATGTCGACGACCTCGCGATGCGCGTGCTCGCGAAACCAGTTTGACAGCGCGCTCTCGACCTTGGCGAGTGCCTGCTCCAAGCGCGCCGTGTGGATCCACTGTCTGCTCACGCCGGGCGACGCAGCCTGCTGTGCGTCCTTCAACTCGCCGAGCAGCCGCTCGGTCTCTCCTTTAGGCCGCTTGATCTCGACCGCGAGCGCCTCGCTCGTCATCAATCGAAGCGGAGCGCGCGAGAGAACGACACCGAGCAGCTCGCGCGGCGACGAGAGGCTCGCGGCTTGGCGCGTGAGCTCCTCGACGACGAAGCTCTTGAAACGCTTCAGCCGGTGCTTGCTCTCCTCGAGGATCACGCCGCCGCCGAGCGTGTACGCCGGCGATTCGAGCCGCAGGACATAGCGGTCCCCGGGCGCGCACACGACGGGCTCGGCGAGACGCACTTGCACGAGCGCGCTCGCGCCCGGCGCGAGGGACTCGCAATCGAGCAGCACGATCTCGCCCAGCACCTCCGCCGTTCCCGTGTGCAAGCGGACCGGCAAGCGGTCTTCGATGGGACGGTCGAGCGTGGCGAGCGCGTGCAGCTCCGCGCCGATCATGCGCACGCCCTTGAAGTATCCCGGTGCCGCCGCCACAGAGCCGCGCGTGACCGCGTGGTGATCCACATCGGAGAGATTGATCGCGGTCGAATGGCCGGCGCGCGCGCGATCGGTCGACTGGTGGTACGCCTGCAGGCCGCGCACTTTGCCGCGCAGTCCTTGCGGCAGGATCTCGAGCGTCTCGCCGATGCCGATGCTGCCGGAAACCGGAATCCCGGTGACGATCGTGCCGAAGCCGGGCGCGCTGAATACGCGCTGGATCGGCATGCGAAACACACCTCCGGCGGAGCGCGGCGGAGTCTCGGCCGCAATGCGCTGGAGCAGCGCGCGCAGCTCCGCGACTCCTTCGCCCGTCGTCGACGAAACGAGCTGGATCGGCGCGCCTTCCAGGAACGTCCCGCGCACGGCGCCCGCGATGTCCTCGGCCGCGAGCTCGACCATTCCGCTTTCGACGGCGTCGATCTTCGTGAGCGCGACGAAGCCGCGTCGCACGCCGAGAAGGCTCATGATCGCCAAGTGCTCGCGCGTTTGAGGCATCACACCGTCGTCGGCGGCGACGACCAGGATCACGAGGTCGATGCCCGTCGCGCCAGCGACCATGTTTTTCACGAAGCGTTCGTGCCCAGGAACGTCGACGATGCCAACCGTGCGGCCGTCGGGCAGCGCGAACCGCGCGAAGCCGAGGTCGATCGTCATGCCGCGCTCGATCTCCTCCTTGAGGCGATCGGGATCGATGCCGGTCAGCGCCTTCACCAGGCTCGACTTGCCGTGGTCGATGTGGCCGGCGGTTCCGACGACGATGGGCTGGATCTCCACGGGGGACGCGCGCTTCCGTTTGTCGCGCGAGAGGTTAGCAGACGCGCCGCTACAATCTCGGCCGTGAATAGTGAGCTGCCCTTCCGCATGTTCCGCCCGTGGCTCTACCGCACGTTCGGCAGAGACGTGCACCGCGTGGCGCTCGACGCCGGCTCGACGTGTCCCAATCGCGACGGGAGCAAGGGCTTCGGAGGCTGCACGTACTGCGACGTCGAGGGCTCCGGAACCGGCGCGCTCGCGAGCGGGACGCAGCTCGCCGAGCAATTGCGCGCGGGCATCGAACGCGTCCGGCGGCGCGACGAGAAGTGCGGCGTGATCGCGTACTTCCAGTCCTACTCGAACACTTATGTCTCGCTCGAACGGCTGCGCGAAGTTCTCGCCGTCGTCGAACCGCACATCGGCGCCGACGTGGTCGCGGTCAGCATCGCGACGCGCCCGGACACGCTTCCGGACGAGTCACTCGACGTGCTCGCGGCACTCGCGAAGCGCGTGAGCGTGTGGGTCGAGCTCGGTCTCGAGACCGCGGACGATCGTGTGCGCGAAGCCGTTCACCGCATGCACTCCGTCGACGATTTCCTCGACGCGGTGCGGCGATCGTCTCAGGCGGGGCTGACCGTGATCGGACACGCGATCCTGGGTCTTCCCGGCGACGGCCGCGCCGGCGCGCGGGCGACCGCCGACGTGCTCGCGGAATCCGGAGTCGACGGCGTCAAGGTTCACAACCTGATGGTGCTCCGCCGCACGCAGCTCGCGCAGGCTTGGCTCGACGGCCGCGTCGAGATCCTCGACGAACCCACGTACGTCGAATGGCTCGCGGATTTCGTCGAGCGTCTCCACAGCGATCAGGTGATCCACCGTCTGACCGCCGACGCGCTCGCGAGCGATCGTCTGGCACCGAGCATCGACTTCGCGAAGAGCCGCATCCGCGATCTCTTGAGCGCGGAGCTCGTTCGGCGTGGCACGCGGCAGGGTTCGCGCTGCGCACAAGTCGCCACGGTCCTGCGCGCCGAGTGAATTGCCGCGGTGTCGCGTGCGCCGCGACCGCCGAAGTCACTTCGGACGAATTTCGTAGGTGCAGGTCGACTCTTCGGTGAACTCGAGCGTGCGGCGCAAGCGAACGGAAGTTCCGTCCGGCTGCTGGCCTTGCCGCGACTCGAGCAGCGTGAAATCGGTCGTCGACGCGATCTCCATCGAATGCGCGCGGTGAACGCGAACGTCCCACAGAAGCTCGCCTTCGAACTTCTCGGAGTGCTTCATCCCCGCCGTCGCCGAACCGTCTTCCGACTCGAGTTCCGCGTTCGTCGAAAACGTGCCTTCGAGGTGGATGACGCACAGGCGCGTGTCGTCTTCGTCTCGGAACGCTTTCAGGCTCGCCGTGCACTCCCCTTCTAGACCCTTCCATGCGGCGTCGGACAGCGCACGCTCCTTGCCCGAGTGACGTCGCCCCTCTTCGTCGCGGAATTCGAGCCGTCCGCCTGGACGGAGGAATCCGTACCGGACCGCCTCGAACGGCACCGGCCACTGGTCGCCGACCGACACGGGTTTCGGCGGGAGAAATCCCTGGAGGTCCATGTCGGCGACGAGCATTTCGAGCGGCGTGTCGCCGCTCGTCGACTTAGCGCCGTCCTCGAACGAGCACTTGTACGCACCGCTCTCGTCGTCCCAATCGAAGACGACCGCGCGGCCGGCGAGATCGGAGACTTCTTTCAACGTGCTCGCGCGTTCGCCGTCGGGCGTGGTCGCCGTCTCCTCGGCGGACTTTTCGATCACGTCGTAGGTGCGCACGATTCGAACGGGTCGCTCGTTCTTGACCTCGGGGAACGAGTCGGACACGACGAGTTTGGCTTTCGACACCACCACGACGGACGGAGCGTCGGCGCTGCGTGTCTCTTCGCCGGTCGAGACCGAGATCTGGGTGAGCGTCCGGCGCGATTCACGGCTCCACTCGCGCGTGACCTTCGTTCCGGACTCGGCGGCGAACCGCAGCTCGTCACCGAAGTGCGGCGCGAAGCACAAGAGCAGAGCGCTCGCCCGCAGGATCGCGCTCATCACGTCATAACACCGGGTACAGGATTCGGTCGCAGCTCGGACACTGCACGAGCTCGGTGCCGCGCGCGACCCGCACGCACAAGTTCTGCGGCATCTCCATGAAGCAACCCTGGCAGATGCGACCCTGGAGTTCGGCCATCGCGACGCCGGACCTCGCCGACAGCAGGCGGTTGTACGTGGTGAGTGCTTCCGGCGGAATCTCCGAGGACATGCGCCGTGCGCGCTCCGTCGACAGCTCGTCGCGCCGACGCGTGGCCTCCTTGGTCTCCGCGTCCACGTTCTTCGCGAACTCGTCGAACAGCTTCCGCTCCGCATCGAGCTCGGTCTGGAGCACGCCCGTCTGCTTGGTCAGCTCTTCGACGCGCTCCAAGCACTGCAAGCCGTCTTCCTCGGCGCTGCTGATCTCACGCTTCAGCGTGCGGATCTCGTGCTGGTACGCGACGACGAGCGCCATGTCTTGGCGTGAGTTGCCCGCTTCGTTCTCGAGCTTGCGGACGCGCTGGCGCTGAACCGACGTCTGGTCCTCGAGCTCTTTGATCCGGACGCGCAGGCGCTTCGTTTCCGACTGGAGGTCGCTCATGCGACCGAGGCGCTTTTCCAGCTCCGCTCGCTTCGTTTGAAGCTCGACCGGAAGGCGCTTCAGCTCTTCTTTCACTCGAAAGATGTCGCGATCAATCTCTTGCAGGGTCAGAAGCGCCTGGAGTGTTTCGCGCATAGAGTGCTGATTCGGCCCCTTTTGGGGGCGAGACAGTCTAGCTTCGCGCGAGCGCTACACAAGAGAGCACAACGTCGCGAAGCGGATCAGACGGCGACGCAGACGAAACGAAGCGTGCCAAATGTTCCGTAGCGTCGACAACCCGAGCGCCAACCCCGTACAAACCCCGCACGCAGAGACCGAAAACAAGACCAACGAACACGAAGACCCCGACCAGCACCATCGACCCAGGCAGGGAAAC
>JANLUN010000866.1:0-2267 GCA_031363505.1 Planctomycetota bacterium
GAGCGCGGGCGACTTCACTTCATCGATCGTCATCGCGTCGCGCAGCACCGTGAAGTAGCCGTCCTTCTTCGGCATCCCCTTCGTGAGCCTTCTCCATGTGTCGCCGCCGTCTTCGCTGCGCCACACCGCCGGCACGCCGCCCGGGCACGTGCGCGTCATCGGCTCGAGAGGCAGCACGTACACGACATTGGCATCGTGCGGGTGCACGACGATCGGGAAGCCGAAATCGGACGGCAGTCCCTTCGCGATCGAGCGCCACGTGTGCCCGTGGTCGTCGCTGCGCAGCACGCCGATACCCGGACGCGGACCTCCCGGTCCGTCCCAATCGGCCCAGCCGCCGTGGTTCTGCATGTACATGCGGCCCGGCGCGCTCTCGGGCGCGACGATCTTGTGCACGCACTGACCGAACTCCGGAAACGGATCGGGCATGAAGCCGGCGCCGACGCCTTTGTTCGCCGCGTCGAACGTCTTGCCGCCGTCCTCGCTCAAGTAGTGACCGCCGGTCGAGATGCCGAGGTGCACGCGCTTGCCGTCGCGAACGATCGTGTGCAAGCACAGACCACCGTTGCCCGGCTGCCACTTGCGCGCGTGATCGTGGTTGCTGATCCCGCCCACCATCTTCCACGAATCACCGTTGTCTTCGCTGCGGAAGAGCGCAGCCGGCTCGACACCGCAGAGCAAGTCCTTCTTCCCCTCACCGGGCTCGAGCGCCCAGATGTTCGCGAGCGCGCGCCCATCGTCTTTGGGAAACGCGGGAGCCGACTTCGTCTCCTTGAACTTGTTCCCGAGGTCGGTCGAGCACAGCACCTTCATGCCGAAGAACGCATTGCAGCTCGACGCGTAGATGCGCGGCGCGGCGCGCGTGTCGATGAGTGTCGAGTAGACCGACACTCCCGATCCGAACGGACCGCGCAGCTTGAAGCTCTTTCGAGTCGTCGCGCCCTCGGCGACGAACAGACCCTTCTTGGTTCCGATGCTGACGACGACGCGCTTCGACATGAATTAGCCTCCAGAGACTGCGGGCAGGATCGTGACGACGTCCCCTGATTCCAGCACGGTGTCGAGCCCCGCTTGCTCGCGCATGTGCGACTTGTTCACGAACACGTTCACGTGGCGGCGTACGCTGCCCGTCTCGTCGCAAATGCGACCGTAGAGCGACGGGTGACGCCGTTCGATCTCAGCGAGTGCTCCGCGCACGTCGGCCGCCGTCAACGAGAACTCCGACGCGCCGCCGCAATCGCTGCGCAGAACGGTGGGAACTCGGATCGTGATCGTCGTAGCGGTGGCCATCGGTGAGACCGTGAATGGGCCAAGAAGCATAACGGCCCGTCGTCTCGTGTGGCACTCCGTCCGCGCAAGGAGAACGTTGCGAAAGGATCTGCACTGACTGGCATCGCTGTGTCTTCGGGCGCGGGAATCGGGCGACGCACCCGCAACCATCGGCTCGCCCGTCGATCGCAATCCGAAGCAGGCCCTCGTACCCGGTCTGTCAGGAGCCAAGCGACCCATGTTCAAACCGCCGCGTTGTCCTTATCGAAGCTGCGGGATGCACCTCGAGCCCGACGCATCCGCGTTTCGTCCGCACGGTCACTACATCGCCCGCTGCCGTCCTCACCCCATCCCACGGTTTCGATGCAGCGCTTGCCGGCGCACGTTCTCGCGTCAGACATTTCGCGCCGACTTCCGCGATCACCGTCCGGATCTGAACACGCGCCTCTTCCAATCGCTGGCCTCAGGAGTCGGTCTGCGGCAGAGTTCGCGCAACCTGGGTCTGAGCCGGCGCTGCTGTGAGCTGAAGTTTCGAAAGATTGCGCGCCACCTGCGGCGCCTAAACCTGAATATGCGTGGTCCGCTGCCGGACGGATCGAGTTTTCAGTTCGACGAGCTCGAGACTTTCGAGGGCCGGCGCAACACGCGTCCTTTGAGCGTGCCGGTGCTGATCGAGCGCGACTCGCGATTCGTGGTGTGGGCCGAGTCGGCGACGATTCGACCCCGCGGCAAGATGACCGAGGCGCGCAGAAGGGCGCTCGAGCGGGATGAGAAGCGCCTAGGAAGACGCCGCGATCAGTCGCGCTCGCGCGTGCTGCGCACACTCCAGCGAGGTGCCGAGTTGACGAGCAAGCTCGGCCGCGTCGTGCTCGAGACGGACAAGAAGACCGCTTACGCGGCGCTCGCCAAGCAAGTCTTTGGGAGCATGCGACTGGTGCACCGCACGACCAGCAGTCGACTGCCGCGCACGATCGAGAACCCCCTTTTCGCGATCAATC
>JANLUN010000064.1:0-1363 GCA_031363505.1 Planctomycetota bacterium
GATTCGACAGAAGTGCGTAGTCAATCGTCCGCGAGCTAAACGAAACGAGAGACGTTCGAGAGCCGCAAGTCCATCCCAGGTCGCAATCGCTGACCGCATCCCCCTGACCAGAGACGCTCGTCGCGCGAGTTTCGTTTTTCACGCGACGCGGCGACAGAAAGCATTCCTGATGAAGATCGAACAACTCATGACCCGCTCCGTCCGCACGATCGGACTCGACAGCACCCTCGACACCGCGGCCGAGCTCATGTGGAGGAGCGACTGCGGATCGCTCCCGGTCGTGAACGAGAACGAGGAGGTCGTCGCGATGCTCACCGATCGCGACATCTGCATGCACGCCTGGTCGCAAGGTCGTCCGCTGCGGGAGCTCAGCGTCCGCGGCGCGATGTCCACGAGCTTGGTCGCCTGCCGCTCGGCTGACTCGGTGACGAGTGCCGAGAGCCTGATGCAAGCTCACCAAGTGCGACGTCTTCCCGTCGTCGACGCGCAAGGACACCCGATCGGCGTGATCTCGCTGAGCGATCTGTCGCGCGAGGCCGTGCTCGAGCACGAGATGTCGCAAAGAGATCTGACGGACGACGACGTCGTTCGGACGCTCGCGGCGGTGAGTCAGCCGCGGTTGGAGAACGGAGCCTCCCATCCGGGGACATCGCGCTCCACTCGACGAGCCAACGGACCGCGCTGACGCGCGCAAGGCTCCCCGCCTTCGCGCTGCCGAGCGATGCAGGCTGCGAACGGATCGAGGCACCGCGCGAGCGCGCGACGCCTCGGTCCGTCGTTCATTGCTCGGCTGGAACTTCGGGCCCTCTGTACGCGCGATCTCGCGCAGTCGCACCCGCTGCTCGCTTTCGCCCTCGCGCTGCTCCCGTGGGACTCTAGACTCGCCGCTCCGGTTGAGTGTCTCCACGACCGAAAGGTGCGCGCGGTGCCCGACGAACCCAAGTCCCAACGTTCTGTCCTTGCGATCCTCGGCGAGCGCACCGGTCTCGCGCCGAAAGTTCTCCTCTCCGATTTGGATTCGGAGCACGGCGCTTCGCCCGTCGTCGATCCGTCCTCCACCGCGTCGAAGCTCGTGCCGCAAGGGCGCGGCAACTATCAATTGCTCGGTGAGATCGCGCGCGGCGGCATGGGCGTGATCCTCAAGGGACACGACACCGATCTCGGGCGCGACGTCGCGGTGAAGGTGCTCGACGCGGAGCTCTCGAAGCGTCCGGCAGTCGTGCGGCGCTTCGTCGAAGAAGCGCAGATCGGTGGACAGCTCCAGCACCCGGGCATCGTCCCCGTGTACGAGCTAGGCCTGATGGCCGACGACCGTCCGTACTTCACGATGAAGCTCGTGAAGGGGCGCACGCTCGCCGCGCTC
>JANLUN010000090.1:0-4941 GCA_031363505.1 Planctomycetota bacterium
GCGCTGCAATGGGACGGCCGCCGCCTTGAGCAGCGTGCGGATCGTTCGACGGCCGCACGATGTGCAACCCGATACCGGGCGCGGGCGCCGAGCTACCGCCGGATGCTTGCGAAGGATCCGAAGGAGCACGCGGCGTGAAGCCGGTCTGTCGCAAGCTCGACGGAGAACCGGCGCCGCCGCCCGCACCCATCTGCTGCTGCGATGCGAACCCCGGCTGACGCGCGCCCGGATTACCGAGCGATCCCCCGGATCCCATCGTGGGTTGCGACGGCGGCATGCCCGCATGGGAAGGCGGCGCGTGGATCGCGGTGCGCGACAGCGGATCACCGCCGCCGTGGAGCGGAATGACCGTCGGAGCGCCGGCCCCCGGGCCCGACCCCGGGCCTGACATCGGCGAGCCCGCGCGCGGTTGCATCGCACCCGCCGGAAATTGTCCGGTTTGCTGCAAGCGCGATCCGCCGCTCGCACCGGAGGCGGCGCCCGCACCGGCGGTTTGGTGTGCATTCACAGCGGCCGGCGCTTGAACCGTCGGCTGCGCCGGACGCGGCAGCGGCGCCTTGTAGAACCCGGTCGTGCCGGTGGACAGCTGTGCCGCGGGCGCCGGTTGTGCGCCACCCGCCTTGTTCTGCGTGTGAATGCTCTCGAGCACCGCGGCGGCGAGCGCCTTCAGCGTCGGAAACACACCTTGTCCGCTGTTCGCGATCGCTTCGAAGAACGGCGCACCGTGCGGATTCAGGAGCTGGTTGAGCTCCTCGACCGGCAACGCGTCGGGCAAGTCGCGCTTGTTGTATTGAATGATCAGCGGCATGTTCGCGAGGTTCTTGCCGTACTCCGCGAGGTTCTGCTCGAGGTTCCGCATCGACTCGAGGTTCTCCTCGACCATCGCTGCCGAAGAGTCCGCGACGAACACCACGCCGTCGACGCCCTGCAACACGAGCTTGCGCGTCGAGTTGTAGTAGACCTGGCCGGGAACCGTGTAGATCTGGAAGCACGTGCGCATCCCTGCGACCGTGCCGAGATCGAGCGGCATGAAGTCGAAGAACAGCGTGCGATCGCCGTCCGTGCTGATGCTCGTCAGCTCACCTTTGTTGGGCTGCGGCGCACGCTGGTGCACGATCTCGAGGTTGGTCGTCTTCCCGGACATCCCCGGGCCGTAGTAGACGATCTTCGCGTTGATCTGCTTCTGACCGAAATTGATCTGGACCATGGCTCACTCTCCGGAGACTTCGGGCGCTGCGTTCCCGATCGGTTGAACCTCGTCCACTGACTCGACTCGCGCATCGGGGGACGACGTGTGCGCCGGGAAGATTCCCGGCGGTTGATCCACGTCGTGCGACGTGGCTGAGTTCTTCAAGTCGATGTCGCGCAGGTGTCGTTCCATGCGCGCCACCGCGACTTGCATCGGCAGGCGCAGCTCTTCGGCTTTCATGCCGCCGTCGATCACGACGAGGAGCAGCGCACGTGGAGCCTGCTTCACGATCAGCGTCCCGCGCGCGGCGCGCAGCACGAGTTCCCGCGGCGCTTCCCACGACAGCGGCGCGACGGCGCGCGACACTTCGCCGATCCAGCTCGTCGCCAGGCCCGCGAGTTCACTGACGTCGTCCGCTGCCGCGACGGTGCCGGCCGCGGAGTCCGTCTGGTCGTCGCGACGACGACGCGGCGCTTGGTGCACGGTGATCGGCACGCCGTCCGAGGTGATGAGCGCCGCGAGGCGCACACCGGGGACGCGCGTCAACGGTTCGAGGATGTGCTTCACGCCACCACCTCCGCGGCCTTGCCGGCGAGTCCCGCGAGATCGCGCAGTCCGTCTTCGTGGCGACGCGTCACGTCGCCGCTGCACCACAGTGCACCGGAACCGAGTTCGCCGGGTGCGACGAGCAGCGTCCCGAACGTACCTTCGAGCCGCACTTCCTGCGCTTGGCCGAGACCGAGACGGCGTGCCGCACTGCGGCAGCTCTGCACGATCTCGCGCACGCCGCGCGCGGTGCGTTCGGCCGTCGCGCCCTTCGGACCTTGGACGAGCGCGGTCCCGCCGCGCACGTAGAACGCGGCTTGCACACCGTTCTCGCGCACGAGCGCCTGCAGCATCGGCCGCACCGCGCCGCCGGCACTGGCGGACTCTGAGGTGCTCGTGCTCTCGGACTCCGTATTGGCGCGCTGTTCGTCGGCGAGGCAGCCGGACTTCTCGACGTCGCGCAGCGCTTGATCGAGCGTCTTCGAGTTCTGCGCCAGCGTCACGACCGTCCGAAAGCGCGCTTCGAGCGCGGGATCGCCGGGTGAGAGCTCGAGGAGCCGCGCGAGCGCGCGTCGTGCTTCGGTCCACGCGCCGCAGTGCGTCGCGAGCTCGAGCGCGAGGCGCAGCGGGCGCGGATCGCCGGGCAGGAGCTCCTGCGCCGAAGCGACGAAGTCGAACGCCAGGCGTCCGTCGTCGCGGCGGCGATCGGCGAAGAAACGCTCGGAGCGAGCGCGCGCGCGCCAGTACTGCGCTTCACCGCTCTTCGCATTCTGAAACCAATCGGTCGCGAGTTCCTCGGCGCGTGCGACGCGACCGGACTCGAGCAAGATCTCGCACAGCTCGCACCACAGCGCCGGACGCGGTGCGGACTCGAGCTCCTTCTGCAGCTCGCGCGTGCGGTCCTCGCGCAGCATCTGCCGCGCGCGGTCCGCGAGACGGCGGAGCTCGACGTCACCCGGATACGCCTTCAAACCTTCGGTCGCGACCTTCAGCGCCTGCTGGAGATCGTTCACGGCGGCGTACTCCTGCACGAGCTCCGTGTAGTGCCGCGCCGAGGGGTCCTTGGCGAGACGCTTGGCCGCGTTGCGCGCGCGCCCCTGCGAAAGAATCCGGTGGAAGAGACTCATTTCGATCCTTTTTGCCAGGCTTCGATCGCCGTGACGTCGGCCTCGACGCGCTGCCTGTGTTCCCAGTTGGGAGCGGCGAACTCGAGCGCGCTCCGGAAGTCGGAGAGCGCCAAGTCGAACTTGCCCTGCTGTGCGTACTGAACGCCGCGCATGCGCATCGACTCGGCGACCTCGAGCTGCTGCTTGCGTTCCTGCTCGAGGACGCGTTGCTTCTGAGCGAGCTCGCTCTCGAGCTTCTCGACGTCGGTGCGCAGATGGCCGCGTTCGATGAGCGCGGAGCTCATCCCGGCCCACACGATGTTCTTGTCGATCAGCTCCTCGAGGCCGTCCAGACGCTGGCGCATCGAGTTCAAGTCGCCCGCGACCCCTGTCGGCAGTCCGGCGTAATCGGCATGGATCCCGCTCTCGCGCATCACGACGACGCCCACGAGGCCCGCGATCACGAGGACGAACGTGATGACTTTGAGCTGACGCGACGTGCGAACCCGACGCTCCTTCTCTTGGTAGCGCAGGTCGCGGATCATGCGCGCGACGTCGCGGCGGTTGCGGTCGAGCAGGACGACTTCCTGGAGCCACGTCACGGCTTCCATCGTCTTGCCGCGCTGCGCGGCGTCGTCGGCACGACGCAGGTAGCGTTCGACGAGCGCGTCGGTGCTGCCCGTGCGGCGCATGACGCCGGCGAGATCGTGGTCGATCGCGCTGTCGTTCGGGATCTTGCTCGCGAGCAGTTCGAGAATGCAGCGTGCGCGGTCGCCCTGCGACGCGCGCTCGAGCAGTTGCGCGAGGCGCCGGCCTTCCTGCGCGAGCGGGATCCGGTGCTTCTCGAGCACGGTCGGATGCGCCAGGCCCATGATGAGCAGCGCTTCGAGACGTCTCACGTCGCTCGAGTCCTGGCTGAGCTCGTCGAGGAGAGCGCGCGCGGCGGCCTGCGCGGCGCGCTCGTCGAACTCCGATGCGGCGCGCTTCATCTGCTCGCGCAGCGTCTCGGCGGCGTTGAGTTCGCCCTGGACCGGACCGGTCAACGTGTTGACCAGATCTTCGACGAAGGGTGTGTTCGGTGTAGCCGTTGCGCTCAAGTTCATTCCCTCACTGGAGACCGCACGACGCGGCGGATGCGGTGGCGGGCCCGCGAATCCACGCTCCTATCGAGCACCGGCGTGGCGCATCTGAAGACGCGCGACGCATTCCCGATCGCACGTGCCCGCCGAAAGCGGCCCGCCCGAAAGCAATCGGCCCGGACGCGCGCGCGCCCGGGCCGAAACGTTTTCCGGAAGAGCGCGCGTGCGGCGCGCTCGTGCTCACTACTCGTGCGGGTTGGAGGTGATCGCTCCCGACGTGTTGTTCGCGATGTCGGGGAGCCCGGTGAGCTGAAGCGTGGCGTTCGCGGCCAGAGCGCTCGCGACCGTCACGCGGACGTGATTCGGCTCGAACGATTCGACCGCGGTCACGAGCGTTCCGCTCGACGTGGTCCAGTTCGCCGCGTTCGTGACGAAGGCCGTCGAGACGTCCTCGGTGAACAGCACGTCGATCACCTTGCCGGTCGGATCCGCGCGCAGGTTGACGAAGGAGTTCTCGAATCCCGGGTCCACGTTGTCGCCTGTGACGGGACCGCCGACCTGAACGGGGCTTCCCATCGCGTTGCCGCTGTAATCCGTCACGTTGTCGACCGTCACGGTCAAGGCCAGCGCCGCGTCGAACTCCTGACCGTCGGCGAGGCCGAGGATCACGGTGTTCGACGGCGTGTCGTAACCCATGAAGACGCCGGTGAGGCTCAGTGTCGTCGTGCCGCTTTTCACGATGTAGTTCGACGGATTGAGCGCGGTGGTCGGCTCGACGGGTTCGTCGAACGACACCTCGACGGCGTCGAATCCGATGCCCGTTCCGATGTAGGCGGCGACGCCGGCGACCAGCGGTGCGTCGTCATCCGCGGCCTGGATGGCCGTCGTGATCGTGCCGGAAGCGTTGCCCGCGAGGTCGGTGATCACGATGTCGATCGGATCGAGAGCCACCGGCGCGACGCCGAACGTCACGCGCACGTTGCGGAATCCATGGGCCTCGACTTCGGCGCGGATGGCATCG
>JANLUN010000153.1:0-13419 GCA_031363505.1 Planctomycetota bacterium
CCGCGCTCGCGTGGGAGTTCGTCGCTTGCGCCGTGCTGATCGCGCTCGTGCTGCACGTCGGTCGCGCGATGAGACGTGTGCAGCCGTCGGCGGCTCCGGTGGAACCCCGCAGCGTCCGCGTCGACGAGGGCGAGGCCGCGGCGCTCCTCGCGGCCGGCGGATTTGCGGTCGCGCTGATCCTCGGTGTGGCGAATTATCCGTCGATCCCGCTCTGGCCTTGGGCGGTCGGGTTCGCTGCGCTCGCGATCTTGTCGTGCTGGCAAAGCGTGCTGGCGCGCCTCCCCGTCGTCCCGATCGTGTCGAGCGTGCTCACGGCGACCGGTCTCCACGTGTGGACCGACGCGAATCGAGGGCTGCCCGATTCGATCTCGGCGCCGGTGTTCATCGCGGTGCTCGTCGCGTTCATCGCTCTGTACCAAGTCACGGCGCAGCGTTTCACCGAGCCCAAGTCGAGGAGCGTTGCATACTGGGGCGCAGGTGTTGCCGCGCTCCTCGCGCAAGCGACGGCGAGCGCCGCGCTCGGCACGCCCGAATTCGATCCACGCTGGCTGCTCGGAGTGCTACTCGGTTTCGCCGTGCTCGCGACGGTCGCGGCGAACGGTGCGCGCGCGAGCCTGCTCTACGCGATCGCCGCCGTCGCGACGTTGAACTCGCTCTGGACGAACAGCACGCACGAAACGTGGGGACAGAGCCCCGTGCGGACTTCGATCGCACCGACCGCGATGCTCTTCGTCGCGCTGGGCACGGTGCTCTTCACGTTGTGGCCGTTCGTGCGCCGCTCGATCTGGGAATCTTCGCGCTCGGTGTGGCGCGCGGCGGCGGCGGCCAGCTTCCTCGCGTTCCTTCCGCTGCGCGAGCTGTGGAAGCTGTGGTTCCCGCAGGCGACCGCGGCTCCCGTGCCGGCGCTCTTGGCGCTGGTCGTCGGCCTGGGCTGGTGGCTCGCGAGACGCGCACCAACCGACATCAGCGCCACCGGTGCTGCTCGCGTCGTCGGACGCGTGTGGTTCGCGGCGATCGCGCTCTTCTGGCTCGCGATCGTGGTGCCGCTCCAGCTCGATCACGACTGGCTCTTCGTCGGGCTCGTGCTCGCGGGGGCGAGTGAAGTTTGGCTGTGGACGCGGTACGACCATGCACCGCTCAAGTACGTGGGCTGTGCGTTGATCGCCGGTGCGAGCGCGCTTCTCGTGCTGCAGCGCTTCGACGGAAGCTACGTCGTGCACGACGCGGTGCTCGTGAACTGGCTGGCATGGAGCTACCTCGTTCCCGCGGCCGCGGCGATGCTCGCGTCGCACTGGCTCACGAAGCTCGAGATGCCGCGGCTCCGCGCCGCGCAGCCCGCGCGCCATGCACAGAGCCTCGCTTGGTGCGGCAGCGTGTGCGGGCTGTGCGCTGCGGTGCTGTTCTTCGCGTGGCTCAACCTCGTGATCCTGAACGCGTTCGGCACGCGGCCGAGCTTCCGATGGCTCACCGAGCGCATGCCCGCGCGCGATCTCTCGATGTCGCTGGCGTGGGCGCTGTACGCGCTCGCGCTCCTCGTGCTCGGCGTGAACCGTCGGATCGGCGGGCTGCGATGGATCAGCCTGGGCATGTTCATGCTCACGATCGCGAAGGTCTTCCTCTTCGATCTCGGCAATCTGCAGGGTCTGTATCGCGTCGCGTCGCTGCTCGGTCTCGCGATCGCATTGCTGCTCGTCTCGCTGCTCTACCAGCGGTTCGTGTTCCGGAGCGCGGCCAAGGACGAACCACGGCCTCCCGCGCCAGGCGGCGCCGACCCCGGCGCAGCGGAACCCGAGCACGCGCGCTAGACTGAACCGGCACGCCGCTCCTCGGACGTGGAGGTCTTCCGCGCATGAACGTTCGATTCGTCCTCTCCGCAGCGCTCCTACTCACCGCGTTCGCACTTCCGCCGCGTCCCGCGCACGCCGGTGGTCAACTGCCGCCCGTCGAAGTCGAAGGGTTCGCGCACACGAAGGCCAGGTCGTTCGACGACTTCGCCGGTCGCGCGGTGCTCATCGAGTTCTTCGCGTATTGGTGAGGCCCCTGCGGAGGTGCAGTTCCGCACCTCAATGAGCTCCAAGAACGCCTCGGCGCCAAAGGCCTGACCGTCCTCGGTGTCACCGACGAAGGTAAGAGCGACACCGAAGCTTGGATCGAGGCCAAGGGTGTCGAATACGCGTACGCGTACGACAAGGGCGGGAAGCTGAAGGGCAAGCTCGGCGTCGGCGGGATTCCGCACGCGTTCCTCATCGGTCCGACCGGGCGCATCGTGTGGGAAGGTCATCCGAGTTCGCTCACCGAGAAGACGATCGCGAAAGCACTCGTCGGCGCGTTGCCGAAGCCGCTGTTCGAGTTTTCGGCGAGTGCAGCCGCGGTGAAGAGCGCACTGTTGAAGCGCAAGTACGCCACCGCGCTCGAAGAGGTCGCCAAGCTTTCCGAAGCGGACGGCGCGGAGCTGAAGAAGGCGATCACCGATCTCGTCACCGCGCGCGTCGCCGGCATGAACTCGTCCTTGAAGGAGGGCGATTTCTTGACGGCGCAGGAGGATGCGAGCGCGCTTGCGAAAGAGCTCACCGGCTTGCCCGAGCTGTCCGAAGCAAGCAAGGCGCTCGAGGACATCAAAGCCCACAAGGACGCTGCTCGAGTGATCGCGGCACAAAAGAAGATCCGCGCGCTGCAAGGACAACGGCTCGGCAAGCGCATGGAGTACGAGAAGGCGCTCGCGGATCTCGACAAGATCGCCAAGGAGCTCGAAGGCACGTTCGCCGCGACGGAAGCGAAGGAGCTCCGCAAGGAGATCGCGTCGCGGAAGCGCAACTGAGCGCGCGGTCGGCGCTTCCGAATGGGAGCGCGACGACGTCAGGGAAAGTCCTAATAGGCGCTACTCTCACTCCGCTTCGCGGCCTGAGGTGGAACGTCGGGAATTCCGTTCCGCGCGTCGGCGCGCGGAATTTCGCTCGCGGGATATGATCCTTGGGCGAGTCGATGACGCCGCACGCAAGTCACGACACTCGCACCCGACATCCGGGGGAGCTTTGATCATGAAATCCTCGCGCCCGCGATTTCGCCTGCTGCGTATCGTTGCGGCACTCGCTGTATCGACCTGCTACTCGAGCGCACCGGCGCTCGCGCAAGACTGGATCTTGCCGCCGCACTTCGAGGCGTTGCCGCTCGCGCACACGTTCACGCTGCCGACCGACATGGCGTTCGCCGCCGACGGCTCGATGATCGTGATCCAAAAGACCGGTCGAGTCGATTGGGTCGATGCACAAGGCGTCTGGCAGTTCGCCGCTTTCTTGGACCTCTCCCCGGAGGTCAACAATGTTCATGACCGCGGGATGATGGCCGTCGCATTGCACCCGGGCTTCGTGCCGGACGGAGGTGCGACCTCCTGGGTGTACTTCACCTACACGGTGACGCCGGTCTTTGGTCAGGACTGGGGTTACAACACCGACGACCGCTACTCTTTTGGTCGGTTGACACGGTACCGCGCGCTCACGACAGGGAACGGAGTCGTCGCGGACAACGCAAGCCGGCAAGTGCTGCTCGGGCGCAAGAACGCGGATGGCACAGTCCCCGACTGCATCGCGAGCCTCGCTACAGTGCACGCGTCCGGCTCGTTGCGATTCGCTCAGGACGGTTCGCTGATCGTGTCGACCGGCGACGGCGCGCATGCGGATCTCATGGACATCGGAGGATCGGACGTCGCCGGATTCGATGCCTTCATCCACCCAGTCACGGGGCAGCACGGGCCCACACCGATCGCGCAGGACCTAGGCACGTTCCGCTCGGGCTCGCTCGCGAGCTTGTCGGGCAAAATCCTTCGCATCGATCCAGAGACCGGCAACGGCTATCCGAGCAACCCGTTCTACGACGGGAATCCGTCCAGTCACGCGTCGCGCATCTGGGCGCTGGGGCTGCGCAATCCATTTCGAATCTCCATCGCCGCGAATACCGGCGCATCCGATCCAGCGCTGGGGGATCCGGGTGTGCTGCTCATCGGCGACGTGGGTTGGAATCACGTCGAGGAGATCAACGTCTCGAAGTTCGGCGGCGAGAACTTTGGATGGCCGTGTCGCGAGGGCCCGCTGCCGCAAGAGTGGTATTCGGTGTTCGATCCGCAGAACCCGAACATCGCCTCGTGTTTCAACCCGATCGTCGGAACGCTGACGAATCCGGCGCTCGCGTGGGATCACAAGTTCCCGACCGCGCTGTATCCGAGCGGTGTATATGTGGACGAGAACGGAGCTCCGATCCCGGAAGGCTTCGTCGGCAGCTGCGCCATCGCCGGACCGATGTACACGACCGGTGACTATCCGCCTGAGTACCTGCGGCGCGTGTTCGTCGCGGACTACGCCGAAGGGCACATCAAGACGCTCAATTTCAACGCGAACTACGACGTGGTCGCCGTGCGCGATTTCGGCTCCCAGACGGGCCGTGTCGTCAGCCTCGAGCGCCATCCGATCACCGGCGACATCTGGGCAGTCAGCATGTCGACGAACCAAGTGATCCGCCTGCGCCACGGATCGAACTTGACGCCGCACGCCGTCGCGACCGCCTCGCCGAACGTAGGCGCTCCGCCGCTCGTCGTGCAGTTCAACGGCTCGCTCTCGAGCGATCCCGAGCAAGACTCGATTACGTACGAGTGGGACTTCGACGACGGCAGCCCGACGTCGAACCAGATGAATCCGATGCACACGTACACGCAGGTCGGCGTGTACCTCCCCATGCTCAGCGTGACGGACGCGTTCGGTTTGACGGGCACGGGCACGACGCTAGTCGCCCTCGGAAACACACCGCCGTTCGTTTCGATTCGGACGCCCGCGATGGGCTCGACGTACACCGTGCCTGTGCAGCTCCCGCTCTTCGCCAATGGCGTCGATCCCGAGGGCGGCCAGCTCGCGTACGAGTGGAGCGTCAGCCTGTACCACGCGATTCACGTTCATCCGGGCACGTTCACGTCGAACCAGCAGAACGTGCTCTTCGACATCGCCAGCAGCCCCGAGGATCCTGAGCTTCTCTACTACGAGATCATCGTGACCGCGACCGACGCGGGCGGACTCACCGGCACCGATCGCGTGTTCGTGTATCCCACTACGCACGTGAAGGACATCGCCGGCACCGCGCGACCGATCTCGTCGCTCGACGCGCTGTCGCCTCCGAGTCCGCTCGCGCAGAGTCATCCCGATATCGAGGTGATCCGCGATCAGAAGCGGCCGCCGGTCGGCGACGTGCGCGTGCAGCGTCAGTTCGCGACCTCGCACAACGGTGACCAAAGCAACGACGACTGGATCGGGTACGAGCTCACGACGCCGCCCGGTCCCGAGTTCCGATTCGTCGGCCTGGAATTCCAAGAAGGCCTGCACTTCACGGACGGCGGCTGGTTCGAGTCGATGGTCGTCGAAGTGCGCCAGGGCGGCATCTGGACCGAAGTCACGGACCTGAACATCGAGCCGGACTATCCCTTCGAGCAAGGCCGCGTGCCGTCGTTCGACGGCATCGGATACCAAACGTACGACCTCACGTTCGCACCGCGCGGAGGCGATGCGATTCGTCTGCGCGGTGATCCGGGGGGCGCTACGGGATTCGTGTCGTGTGGCGAGTTGCGCGTGCGTGCGATCGAAGCGCTCGAACCGGGCGCGCTCCACGATCTCACGAGCCTCGGCAGTTTGATCGTGCCGGGTCCCGGCTTTGTCCGTCCGTCCCTGCGCGTGCCGTTCGGAGGCGATCCGAGCGTCGTCTACAACGGCACGTTTCCGCCGGTCGGCAGCACGAGCACGATCACCGAGTACCGCACCGTGCCGTCGAATCCGATCGCGCCGACGCCTGCGCTCTGGATCGGATACGCGTTCCAATCTCCGCGCAGTGTCTCGCGTGTCGTGTTCCAGGAAGGTCGCGAGCTCGCCGGTGCCGGCGCGCTGGCAAGCATCGACGTGCAGTACCGCAGCACGGCCGCTGGCGCGTGGACTTCCGTCGGCGGGCTTGCGAGCACGCCGCTCTATCCCGGCGCGGACGGAGTGAACTACGAGAGCGTTCAGCTCGATTTCACGACCGTGAGCGCGGAGGCGATCCGCGTGATCGGACCGCCGGCGATCGCGGGCAGCGATCTCTCCGTGGGTGAGATGCGCGTGTTCGGCCCGACACCGCCTTGAAGATCGGGCCTGCCTCGGCGCGCGTCGCGAGCATCGTCGACGCCCGTCGCGAGCATCAATGAGCGGCGGCGAGCCTCACGAGCGATCTCGTCGACCACCACGAGTCGATCGAGCATTCGCCGAGTTTCGAGCGCGACTCGCCGAGCATCTTCTCGGCGGCTTCGACGGTCTCCGCGTCGAGAACGAAGACACCTTGCCCCGCGCGCTCGCCGGCAAAGGTTCCGGACCACACCAGCTGGCCTCGATCGCGGAGCGGCGCGAGCGCAGCAGCCGCGCGTGCGGCGTCCTGCGCCGTGATCATGACGTACGCGCGAACGTTGAGCTGCTTCTGAGGTTCGCCTGCGCGTGCCGCCGCCGCCTTGGCCTCGTTCTCGAGATCGAGCACCGTGCGAAGCGCGCTCGATGCTTCTAGGTGACAGAGCTCGACCACGAACACTTGCTCCTTCACGCCCGGGTCGGTGTCGACGAGGCGGCGAGCTTCGTCGATCGTCGGTACGTCGAGCACGAAGATCCCGCGCCACGACGAATCGTGAGGATTATCGAATGGGCCGGCGATCACGAGCTTTCGCTCGTCCGCCAAGCGTTGGATGTTCGCCATGTGGCCCGCGAAGATCGCCTGGTTCTCCTCCGCGGTCTTTGCGGCCGAGAGCGGACCAGTTTTCAGATACGCGAGCACGTAGCTCGCGTCTTCGTGCCCGCTCGATCCGATCGAGGTGCACGCCGAGAAGAGTGTGAAGATCAGAGCGAGCAGGCTCGTGGAAACACGCATCATGAAATCTCCGAGAATCAATCGTGTCACTCTTCCGCGCGCAGCACGGTGAGGTCCGTGCCCGCGATCGGATCGCCGTGTCGACTCGGCGGTCCCGCGAACGAGATCATCGATCGCACGGTAGCGACCGCAGCGGCGGGCGCCATCTCGTGCTCGAGCACCAAGTCGAGGTACGTGAAGTCGACGATCGCGCTCCCCGCCCAATCGACGGAAACTTTGAACCCTGTGATCGGAAACGGGGCGTGTGGCGCGGCCGACGCCAAGACTTGCTCGCCGAGATCGCCGCCCAGGAGCGCGCAGCCACCCAAGTGGAGAAGTCGCAGCTCGCCCGCACCGCGCAGGGCTTCGCCGATCGTCTTGCCGTCGATGTGATCGCCGTGCGCTTCGATGCCCTCCGGTGATCCGTGCGACGAGATGTAGACGACGACGGGCTCGGCCAACGTGGCCACGTCCTGGCAGAAGCGCACGAAATCGGCGCGGTCGTGGAAAAATCGATGGCGCACTTCGACGTTCGGCACGCGCTCGAAGAACGAGCGCAGCATCGCTCCGTACGAGTATTCGTGCTCGTCGAGCGATTCCTCCCAGTGCGCTTCGAGGATGACGAGCCACACGCGACCGGGAACGGGCTCGACGCGCGTTCCGCGCCACTTGCTCGCATGTCGCTCGTTGAGCGCGAGCGGCTCGTCGACCGATGCGCGCCACACACCCGAGAACGACTTGCCATCGGCGGCGAGCTCGAACACTGCGCGGCCGCGTGTGCCATCGGGCTCGGAGTAGATCGAACGCAAAGTCCTGCCGTCGACCTCGCCTTCGATCTGCGAGCCGGCGGAATACGAGTACGTCCCGTGAACCCGCGTGCCGTCTTGCGTGAGGCGCATCGCGCCGTAGCTCGTGCGCCACACGCCGGAGAAGTCTCGTTCGTGGTCCGCGGTCGCGGCTGGTTCGCCGTCGCCTTGGTGGACTTCCTCCAGTGATTCCGGATCGACGGAGTCGACGGACCACGTCGCGGAGGATTGGCAAGAGCCGAGCGCGAGGACCGTGGCGAAGGCGAACGGCGAGATGAGCGAGCGGAGTCGAACCATGGCGATATCCTCTCAGGTCCCGCGCGGATGCCAAACCGTTTTCATCTCGACGAAGCGCTCGATCCAGCGCGGTGACACAGCGCCGGTGTCGAACCACGCGCGATCGTCGAGCTCGCGCGTGTGCACGCGTTTGACGTTGGTTGCCGCGAGCTCGGCGGCGGACTTCGCAAGCGCGGCGTCGACTCCGTGAAGGTCGAGAGCAGCGATCTCCATGTGCTTCGCGACGTGCGGCAGGAGTTCCGCGACACTGCCCGTGAGGACGTTCACGACGCCGCCTGGGAGGTCGCTCGTCGCAAGCGCTTCGCCGAACGTCAATGCGACGCGCGGATCGGCTTCGCTCGCGAGCACGAGACACGTGTTGCCCGACAGGATCACGGGCAGAGTGGCACCCGCGAGGCCGAGCAGCGCGGGACGCTCCGGTGCGGCGATGGCGACGACTCCCATCGACTCGGGAACGGTGAACGAGAAGTGCGGACCGGCGACCGGATTCGAGCTCGAGAGGATGCTCTCGTACTTGTCGGCCCAGCCGGCGTACGCGACGACGCGGTCGATGGTCGCGTCGAGTTCGCGCCGTGCCTGTCGCTCCGTCGCACCGCCGGATCGGAGCGCTTCGACGAGCTCGGAGCGGCGGGCGTGGAGCATCTCGCTCAATCGGTAGAGAATCTGTCCGCGATTCGACGCCGTGCGTACGGACCAACCGTTCCACGCGATGCGCGCGGCGCTGACGGCGTCGCGCACGTCCTTGCGACTGGCGAGAGGGATGTTGTCCTTCGGTCCGTCCGGCGCGTCGGCGAGCTGCGGCACCTGTGAGCAGCGTCCCGACTCGGAGCGCACGAACGCACCACCGACGTACATCTTGTACGCCTTGCGGATGTCGACCGATGTGTTGCGCGGGCGAGCGGCCATGACTCAATCGACGTCGAGGTACGCGAGAAGACCCTGACGTCCGCCTTCGCGACCGAAGCCGCTCTCCTTGTATCCACCAAACGGCGCGCTTGGATCGAACTTGTTGAACGTGTTCGACCACACGACACCGGCGCGCAGCTTCGTCGCCATCCAGAAGCTCTTCGATCCCTTGTCGGTCCAGACACCGGCGGAGAGGCCGTACATGGTGTTGTTCGCCTTCTCGACCGCCTCTTCGGGAGTTCGAAACGTGATCACCGAGAGGACCGGGCCGAATATCTTCTCGCGCGCGACGCGATGCGACTGCGATACGCCGGTGAAAACCGTCGGCGCGAACCAGTAGCCGCGCTCGGGCAGTGCGCACGGACTCGAGTATCGAACGGCGCCCTCACGCTCACCCGATGCGACGAGCCGCTTGATCTTGTCGAGCTGCTGCCGCGAGTGGATCGCGCCGACGTCGGTGTTCTTGTCGAGCGGATCGCCGACGCGCAAGGTCGCCATCCGGTCCTTCAGCTTACGCACCACGACGTCGTGCGCGCTCTCTTCGACGAGCAGGCGTGAGCCGGCGCAACACACGTGACCTTGGTTGAAGAAGATGCCCTGGACGATGCCTTCGACCGCTTGGTCGAGCGGAGCATCGGCGAAAACGATGTTCGCCGCCTTGCCGCCGAGCTCGAGCGTGAGTCGCTTGCGAGTGCCGACGACGGCCTTCTGGATTTCCTTGCCGACCTCCGTCGATCCGGTGAACGCGACGTTGTCGACGCTGCGATGCTTCACGAGCGCCGCGCCGGTGACGCCCGGACCCGTGAGGATGTTGACGACGCCAGGCGGAAGATCGCACTCCTCGACGATCTTTGCGAGTAGGAGCGCGGTGAGCGGCGTCGTCTCGGCCGGCTTCAGCACGCACGTGTTTCCCGCGGCGAGGGCGGGGGCGATCTTCCACGCCGCCATCAAGAGCGGGAAGTTCCACGGGATGATCTGCGCAGCGACTCCTAGAGGACGGGCGTTGCGTCCCGGGAACGCGTACTCGAGCTTGTCGGCCCAACCCGCGTGATAGAAGAAATGCGCCGCCGCGAGCGGGACGTCGACGTCCCGCGCTTCCTTGATCGGCTTGCCGCCGTTCATCGTCTCGACGACCGCGAGCTCGCGCGCCTTGTCTTGGATGCCGCGCCAGACGCGATACAGGTACTTGCCGCGCTCGAGCGGCGGCATCTTCGACCAGAACTTGTCGTACGCCGTGCGTGCCGCTTTCACCGCGCGATCGACGTCTCGATCGTTCGCGACCGCGACTTCGGCGAGCGTTTCTTCCGTCGCCGGATTGATCGTGCGCGCGTACTCGCCCGATTGCGGAGCGCGCCACTTGCCGCCGATGAAAAGCTCGAATCGATCGGCGATCCGCACGTGATCGGTGGATTCCGGCGCGGGTTCGTACGGCCACACGCGACCGAACTCGAGAGAGTTGCTCATGGGCGGTTCAAGCGTCGGTGAATTGGTCGCCCGAGGGATAGGCGCCCGTGCGTTGCTTCTCGAGCTGCATCAGAACGTCATTGAGCAACCCCGACGCGCCGATGCGGAACAGGTCCGGCGTGAGCCACGCGTCGCCGAGCGTCTCGTTCGCGAGGACGATGTAGTGGAGGGCCTGCTTCGAGGTGCGGATTCCGCCCGCGACCTTGAGTCCGATGCGCCGGTTCGATTCGGAATAGAAGTCGCGGATCGCCTCGAGCATCACGAGCGCGACGCCCGGCGTGGCTGCGGGCTGCACTTTGCCCGTCGACGTCTTGATGAAGTCCGCGCCCGCGAGCATCGCGATTCGACTCGCGCGTCGGACGAGGTCGTACGTCCCGAGCTCTCCCGTCTCGAGGATCACCTTGAGATGCGCGCGCCCGCACACCGCTTTCACCCGTTCGATCTCATCGAAGACCGTGTCGTACCGGCCCGCGAGCATCGCGCCGCGGTCGATCACCATGTCGATCTCGTCGGCGCCGGCCGCGACGGCGCTGCGCACGTCGTCGAGCTTCACGGCGAGCATCGAGGCACCGCTTGGAAACGCGGTGGCGACGCTCGCGACCTTTACCGTCGAGCCCGCGAGCGCGGCCTTCGCGAGCGCTACGAACTTGGGATACACGCAGACGGCGGCGCAGGATCGGACCACCGGATCCGCGTGCGGCCAGCGCGCTTTTTCGCACAACGCCTGCACTCTTCCCGGCGAGTCTTTTCCCTCGAGCGTCGTGAGATCCATCATCGAGACGACGAGCTCGAGCCCCGCGATCTTCGCGCCGTTCTTGATGCTGCGCCGCCCGAGCGCGGCCGCGCGTTCGTCGACGTAGACCTGATCGACGGTGGGCGTCGAGAAGTCGGGCAGGTCGCGGCGCATGATCGCGCGACACGTTACCAGAGTCGATCGCGCGGACGCAGCCCGCCACAAGCACGGCTGCCGACCGCTAGCATGGGCACATGGGACGGACGATGGTCGAGAAGATTGCCTCGGTGCGCGCACGACTCGTGCCGCTGCGGCAGCCCATGAGGGCGGGCGATCGCCTGTCCCAGATGGCCGATCTCTTCGCGGGACCCGAGGGCAACATGGTCGCGGTCCGCACGACGAGCCCGGAGTTCAGGGTCGTGCTGGATGCCGCGCGCGAGTTTGCGTTGCTCGAGTACACGCTGAACCACTGGCCGTTCGATCTGAACGATGGTCGCGCCTTGGTCATGCTCCGGCATTCGATCACGGATCCGCTGCTCGAGTGGGATCGTACGCAGCCCGCGCGCGGCAAGAGCCTGCAGCTCGAGCTCTTCGTGGCCGCGATGTGTCATCGCGCCGGACTTCGACCGGTGAAGCTCGGTGCTCCCGACGTTCAGTGCACGCTTCGCGAGCGCCTATTCGGAATCGCCGTCAAGCGCGCGTTGTCGCCGAACGACGTTCCCGAGCTCCTTCGGGACGCGAGCAAACAAGTGCATGCCACCGGTGATCGCGGCGTCGTCTTCGTCGACATCAGCTGTGCTTTCAGTCAGCGCTTCGGGTTCGTCACGCGGCCGATGACCGATGCCGAGTCCGCCGAATTGCACGCAGCGTGGGTTCGGAAGTGCATCGAACCTCTGTACGGGACGTTGAAGCGGACGGTGCACGGGAACCAGACGATCGGCGTGTACTTCTGGAGCAGCTTCCTGCGCTTCGCGCCCGGAACCGGCTGGCAGCCGGAGACGCTGCTCATGGACGTCGACACGAGTCAGGAGAACCGGAGTCACCGGCGACTCTTCGCGGCGTTTCGCAGCATGCTTGCGGAGGCGTATCCGCCGCAGCGCTACGTCCATCCCGCGTGACGGAGTGCGTCTGCGATCTGGCGTCTGCTAGTCTGCTCGCCGTCCACGCGGCGTCCGCGAACGCGCAGTGTGCTCTGGCGTCTCGGCGAGGAGGTCTTCGATGCTCGCTTTCACGCTCTCTCTCGTGCTCGCTGCACCGACCCCGCTCTGGGCCGCGCGTCCTTCCGAGGCGCAAGCGGACGACGATGCTCCGAAGGTCGTCAGCATGGAGCCCGAGAACGGTGGGGTGGATTTCGACGTGAAGAAGCTCACGAAGCTCGTCGTGACGTTCGACCGTCCCATGAACACAGGCGGGTGGTCGCTGTGCGGCGGCGGACCGAACTATCCGCCGCTCAAGGGCCGGCCGCGCTGGGATACTCCGACGAAGCTCGTCGTCGACGTGGAGCTCGAGCCGGGCCACGACTACGAGCTGAGTTTGAACTGCGGCGCGAAGAACTTTCGCAGCGACAGGAACGTGCCGCTCGTTGCGGTCCCTTGGACGTTCAGCACGGCTCCTCTGAAACTTCCGAACCAGGCCACGCAGAGGGCGGAGAACAAGAAGTCGTTCGAAGCGCTGCAGGAGTTGCTGGCGAGTTCCTATTCGTACTACGACTGGCGCGTTCGCAACTGGAAGAAGCTTTTCCAAGAACACGAGTCAGCGATCGTCAACGCGAAGTCGACGCGCGGATGGGCGAGAGCCGTCGCCAAGATGCTCGTGGCCACCGAGGACATCCATCTCTACTTGCGCCTCGGAGATCGCGTGTTCGCGACCGGATCGCGCGCGGTCGATTCGCTCTATCGTCACGACCTGCTCGAGCAGTACGTGACCGTGCAGCCGGCGGGGGACAACGGCCTGCAAGGCCGGACGTCGGACGGGATCGGCTACGTGATGATCGCGGCGTGGGAAAACCAAGCGGCGATCACCTCCATCGCGACGGTGCTCTCGGAACTGCGGGATTGCCGCGCGCTGATCGTGGACGTGCGCCCCAATTCGGGTGGAGATGAACTGATGGCGCGGAGCATCGCGGCCTGGTTCGTCGATGGGGCGAAGCCTTACGCGAAGCATCGCTTTCGCGAGAAGGCCGGTCCCGACGGATTCGGACCCGTGATGGAGCGCACGGTGACCGGAAACACCGGCAACGAGAAACGGATCTCGGTGCCCATCGTCGTGCTGACGAGTCGTTACGTCATGAGCAGCAACGAGTCGTTCGTGCTGATG
>JANLUN010000159.1:0-2193 GCA_031363505.1 Planctomycetota bacterium
CGAAGCTCGCGATCTGCGCGCTCGGATGCGTGGTGGTCGCGCTCGGTGTCAGCACGATCGTGTTCGACGCGGGAGTGACGGGAACTCCGGACAAGCTCACCGCCGGAATGTGCGCGAATGGACGCGTCAGCGGATCGCCCGTGAACAGTGCTTGAAACGGCGCGAACTGCATGCTGCGCAGCCACGCTTCGCCGAGCGACAAGCCCTGCGCGTAGAACACGTGCAGTCGCGCGCGCGGGAACTTGCCCGGATAGTTGCACGGTTCCTCGACCGCGCCCGACGTCCCGCTCGCGCCCTTCGAGATCCAGCGCGACATCTTCGTCTGCGATCCCTCGTCGAAGGTCGCCGCGTAGCTCGTCAGGTGATCGGCGAAGCTGCCTGGGAGGAGCGTCAGATTCGCGGCGTCGATGTTCGGTGCGGCGAGACCGGTCATGATGCCCAGGCCGTCGTGCTGTCCGACCGGGAGATCCGCGTGGAGGTGCTGCGCCGGATGCCCGAGCGCGATCAGACTCGCGACGGCGCCGGGATAAAAACCGTGGCGCGGGCTCGAACGCGCGGCGTCCGTCGTCTGCATGTAGTAGACGGTGCCGGCGGGCTGCGTGCCGTCGACCGCGACGCTGCGGTCGATCATCGCGAGCACTTCGGCGAGTGTGTTGCCGAGCGGTCCTGTGTAGCCGAGCATCGCGGCGATGTAGTGGCGCTTCGCGGAGAGCGACTCGTTCCACTGGCCGATGAACCAGCTTTGATTGCTGTCGAACGCGAGCGCGAGGTCGTCGTTGCGGTAGTACCCGTTCGAGAAGCTCGACGCGATCCCGCCGGCTGCGATCGTCGCGGCCGAGAACGCCATCGTGTACGGCGCGGTCGTCGAGAAGCGATTGACGGGGAAGCACATGTCGCTGACGAGCCCACTCGCCGCGAGGTAGAACGACCCGCCCGGCGGGATCACGACGTAGTCGATGTGGTCCGCAAGACCGCGCGTGTCGATCGTGTCGGTGAACGCCGGCAGCGTGCTCAGGGCGAACGCGGAGTAGCTCCCCGGATTCGGCGCCATGTAGATCACGTTCGCGTCGGGAAGGTCGCGCGCTTCCTTGTAGTAGTTCGCGACGTGGAGCGACTCCGCGTTCGACGGATCGACGATGAGCAGCGCGTTCTCGGGCGTGCCGCCCGCCAGCGCCGGCGCGGCCGAGCACGCGACAGCGAGCGCCGCGCGCAGTGCGTCTAACAGCCGATCGGTGCGCAAGCCTCTCATCCCTTGAAAGGCTACGCGCGATCTGCGCGCGTCGCTACGTCCCCTTGCGCAGGATGACGATCTTGACCGTGTTGAAGAGGATCGACAGGTCGAAGAGCAGCGACGCGTTCTTGATGTAGAAGAGGTCGTACTGAAGCTTCTGGATTGCGTCCTCCAGCGAGGCCCCGTACCGGTAATTGATCTGCGCCCAGCCGGTCAGCCCGGGCTTCACGATGTGCCGCTGCCGGTAGTACGGGATCTTCTTCGCGAGCTCGTCGACGAAGTGCGGGCGCTCCGGGCGCGGTCCGATCATCGACATGTGGCCGGCGAGCACGTTGAACAACTGCGGCAGCTCGTCGAGACGGGTGCGCCGGATGAACTTGCCCGAGCGCGTGATGCGCGGATCGTCCTGCGTCGCCCACACGGGACCGGAGAGCTGCTCCGCATCCGCGCGCATGCTGCGGAACTTGAAGAGCGTGAATGAATGTCCGTCGCGTCCGACGCGCTCCTGGGCGAAGAGGATCGGCCCGGGCGAGTCGAACCGCACCGCGACCGCCGTCGCGAGCATCAGCGGCCACGTCAAGAGCAGCACCACGAGCGAGCACACGAGATCGAGCGTGCGCTTCGCGAGCTCATTCCAAGCCTGACGGCTGAAGCCTTCGTTAAAGATCAAGTACGACGGCCGGAGCGCCTGCACGGCGATCTTGCCCGTGATCCGCTCGTAGAGCGCCTCCTGCTCCACGACGGACACTCCCGCGAGTCGACATTGAAGGAGCTGCTCGGTCGGCAGTCCTTCGCGGCGGTCCTCGAGCGCGACGACGAGCACGTCGACACGATGCTTCGAGACGAGATCGTAGAGCGTCGTCGTGGCGGGGGCCTCCGCGCTGCCCGGCGTCGGAGCGAGACCGGGCTCGAGCACCGGGGCGACCGTCCACGGCGGCAGCGGGTCGAGCACGAGCGCGCTC
>JANLUN010000182.1:0-8470 GCA_031363505.1 Planctomycetota bacterium
CCCTGACCCGTTGCGCTCTACAAGGCCGGCTCCCCCGTTCCTGGCGGGTCGCCGCGCCGGCCGTGCGTTACCCTCCTGGAGCCCGATCGACCCTTCCCGAGGAGCCCATCATGCGCTGCCGAACCGCTCTCGCACTCGCACTGACCATCCTTCTCGCGCGCACCGCCGGTGCGCAACAAGTGACCGCCGATCCCGTGTGCTCCACGAATCCGCTCGTCGCGCAGCGCGTGCGCATCTCGTACCCGGCGCTGCCTTCGGATACGTCGATGGTCGCGCTCTCCGTACCGCTGATCGACGCGCAACTCGTCAACTCGTCCGCGGACGTGGTCGTCTGCGAGCTCGTCGGAGAAATGACGGCAGCCGGTGAACGCGCCGAGCTCGTGCTCGCGACCGTCAGCCTGTCCCCGTCCAGCACGTGGCTCGTGCCCGTTCCGCTCGATGCGTTCGGCATCGTGCTCATGAACCTGCGTTTCTCGGGCCGGCTGTCGCTGGAGCTGCGCGTGCTCGACTCGGCCGGGACGCTGCTCGACCGCGACACGGCGCCGCAGGTCTACTTCCACGACACGACGAGCACGAGCGGGCCGTCGATGCTGCACGTCTACCGGAGCGAAGCGCGGCGCATCCTCTTCAACAGCGGCGACGTCCATCACACGCTGTACTCGTCCGCCGCGCCGGCCGATGCGTTGGGCCTCTTCGAAGGCGGCGCTGGCAGCGGACATTCCTCCGAGGATCACGGTCCACGCTTGGTTTCGGCCGGCGGCAACGGGCCGCAAAGGATGGGCGCCGACGGACCGATGCCGCTCGGCGACGACCGCTGGCAGTTCTGCCTGCGCTGGGTGTACGACTCGATCGACAGCGGATTCGGCGAGGACTACTACACCAGCGGCCGGTTGATGATCGCGCGCGGTGTGCGCGTCGAGATCAAGCACCCGAATTGGTTGGCGTCGAAATCGTTCTTCGCGAACAAGAACACGGGCTGCATCGAATTCAGCGCCACCGAGAACACGGGTTTCCTCGTGACGATGTGGGCAGAATCACGCCTGGGCGAGAACAACAACATTTTCGTGCGCGCTTTCCCGACGAAGCTCGCGGCGGCTCAGAATCCAACGGCGCCTCCGTTCTGGCAGTTCACCGCCGATCCAGGTGGCGTGGCGCGCACCGTCTACTACCAGAGCGAACTGTCCGAGGAATCGAACCTGGTCGCGTTCGCGAGCTACATGGTCCATCGCATCGACTCGCAGTGCGCACCGGGTTTGCCGGGACCGGAGAACATGCGCGTCGTCAGCGACAACCCCGATTGCGATCTCGGCGGCTCGTGCCAGACGGGAAACTACGTCCAGATCGCACCGGGGAGCACCAATCGAAAGTTCCTCGTCGGTCACGAAGTCGGCCACTGGCTGCACTACCAATGGACGGGCGGCTCGCCGGGCTTCTACGCCCACAGCTGGGACCACGACTCCGCCGATTCCGACTGCGCGTTCGTGGGCGTCGGCAGTCACGCGATGCGCTCGAAGGAGTACTCGGTCGGCGCGTTCGGCGAGGGGTTCGCACACTTCCTCTCGACGCTGGCCTGGAACAGCTCGGCTTCGACGAGCGCGTGGTTCAAGTACTACAAGGAAGTCGGTGACCCGGCGTACGCAGACTTCGCGGCGGACAACTGGCGGCTCGACGTGGAGGGGATCGGAATCTCTCCCTCGGGCGGCGTGAGCAATTGGATGGAGGACATGTGCTCCGTCTCCGATGGCTACTCAGTCGAGATGGACTGGCTGCGCTTTTACTGGGACTACCTCACGAACGCCGGTGTCCCGAAGCCGAACATCCGCGACATCTTGGAACACGTCCAATTCACGCGCGACGAGCACACTTGGTTCAACACCTTCGCGGCGTACGACAAGATGCTGGACGCGATCGGCGACGTGGCGCTCGGGCAGACGAACTTGGAAGATCGCTTCACCGCGTTGGCGGAAGCGAACGGCGTGGCGCAGTAACGGCGGCGTGACGTTCCACGTGAGCGCGCTGTGCCTTCGCGCGAGCGGTGAATCCGGAGCCGCTGAAAGCTAGCCTCTTCGTTCGAATGACAACCGCGGAGCTCCCGGCTCGGGCCAAGCGCGAGCTCCTCCTGCTGCTCGTCGTCGTCGTGGGTACGCTCGCGTGCTTCCTCGACAAGGCGTTCACGATCGACGATCCGGTGTACGTCGCGCAGGCGCGGCACATCGCGGACCATCCGGCAGATCCGTACGGCGCGGTGATCAATTGGACCGGGACGGCGACGCCGCTCCACAAGTTCGACAAGAACCCGCCGTTCGCGGCGTACTACCTCGCGCTCGCCGGAAAGACGCTCGGTTGGTCGGAGGTCGCGCTGCACGCGGCTTCGCTCTTGCCGGCGGCGCTGTGCGCGCTCGGGGCATACTTCCTCGCGCGACGGTTGACGTCGCACCCGCTGCTCGCGGCGTTAGCGACTGGGATGACGCCTGCGTTCCTCGTTTCGGCGACGAACGTGATGTGCGAGGTGTGGATGCTCGCCTTTTGGATTTGGGCGGCGGTTGCCTGGCTCGCCTCGTTCGAGCGCGACGACTCCAAGCTGCGCTGGATCTCGATGTTGTGCGTCGTGCTCGCGACCTCCGCGAAGTACTCCGCCGTCGCGCTCGTTCCGCTGTTTTTCGTCGACGGCCTCGTTCGTTCGCGCAAGCTCGGACTGTGGGCGCTGCCGTTCGCGCTCCCGATCGTTGCCTTCGTCGCGTACGACGCGTGGTCGAAACGCGTGTACGGCGTCGGCTTGTTGTCGGACGCGATGGGTTTCTCCGGCGCCGCGCGTGCCGTCACGAGCACGGGAACGGTGCAGCAGATCGCGATCGGGCTCGCTTTCACCGGCGGATGCTTGGTGTTCGTCCTCTGCGCGGTGCCGCTGCTGTGGCGTCCGTGGATCGCGGCGGGCGGTGCGATCTTCGTGCTCGTCGCGGCGCTGGGTGTCGACATGTCTGCGTTACTCGGTGGCGGGAGCGCGGCCGCGCAGGCGCCCGGTGTGTCGTGGCAGTTCTGGCTGTTCGCGCTCGGCGGGATCGGCGTGCTCGCACTCGCGATTTCGGCTGTCGCACAGCGAAGGAGCGCGGATTCGCTGCTCCTGTGCCTGTGGGTCGTCGGCGTGTTCGCGTTCGCTGCGATCGTCAACTGGACGAGCAACGCGCGTTCGATCCTTCCGATGGCGCCGGCGGTCGCCTGTCTCGTCGTTCGGCGGCTCGAGGACCGCGGCGCGTTCGAATCGCCGCTGCGTCGGAAGTCGTTCGTCGGCGCGCTCGCCGTCAGTGCGGCCATCGCGGTGTTGTGCGCGCAGGCCGACTTCCGCTGGGCGAACCAAGTCCGCGATGCCGCACGCGCGCTGCCGCAGCGCGCATCCGTTCAAGGCCGGCGTGCGCTCTGCATCGTTCATTGGGGTTTTCAGTATTACCTCGAGCAGCAGGGCATCGCTTCCTACGACCGCGTTCGCGATCGCGTGTCGCCGGGCGACGCGCTACTCGTCGCGGAGAACAACACGAACGTCGCGCAGCCGCACGGTTTCGAGCTGCGGATCGTCGACCAACTCCAGTTCGAGAATCGCTTCGGAATCCACACGGTCGCGCCGAGCATAGGCGGGAGCTTCTACGCCAGCGTCTTCGGCCCGCTGCCGTTCGCCTTCGGAGCACCGAAGCCGGACGCGTTCTTCGTGCTCGAGGTGGGCGAGCGCAAGCGCGGCGAAACGCGATAGCGGGCGCTTCGCAGCTTGGCCGGCTCGACCGCGCCGATCGGCGAATTGGCTGTTCGGGATCGACACGGCCGTTCGTTCTCCCTCCGAACGGCACGATTGCCGCCACGGCTTCGCCCTCAACGGCTAGGCCTGCATTACGATGGATCCGAGCGGGGGTCCGGAGATCAAAGTCATCTTCGGACTCCCGCGCTCGCTGGAGGAGAACATGTCACTCGCGTATCGCTCAGCGCTCATCGCACTCGCGACGTCCCTCGGCCTCGTCGCCTCGTGCGGGTCGGGGACCGCTGGACTCGTCGCGAACGGCGGCGGCGGCGGCGGCACGAACTCGCCTGGGTCGATGTCCGCGTTCACGCTGGACAATCCCAAGGTCTCGCCGACGCAACTCCATTTCGTGCTCTCCGACCCAGAGGCGGATCCAGCGACCGTCGAGCTCCGCTACCAGATCGGTGGAGCACCCGCGCAGCGACTGACTCACATCTCCGGAGTCAGCGCGAATCCGACGGCGCTCGCGACGTCGGCGCAGGGGATCGAGTACGGCGTGCAATGGGACTTTTCCGCTGAATCGGAGCTGCCCGACGACGGAAGCTACGTGCCCGGAATCCAAGTCTTCGGCGTCATCGCGGGCGGGATCCAAGAGATCCAGGTCGGCGCGAACGCAGCGTCGACGGGCCTGGGCAACGATCCGCCCGTCGTGATCGACGCCGTCGTGCCCAGCGTCGAAGTCGACGGCATCGTCGGCGTCGCATTCGAGATATCGGACAGCTCCGACGACATCGTCGACGTGCGCGTCGAGTACGACATCGTCGGAGACGCACCCGACGCCGGTTGGAGATTGGCGCGCCCGGCGCTTCTGGAGTCGACGCCGATGCTCGCCCTCGAAGGCGTGCTGGCGCGCAGCACGGGAAGCGACTTCGAGTTCTTCTGGGACACGGATGTCGACCTGGACGAGCTCGAGCACGACGTGCGTTTGCGTTTTACGGCCGTCGATTCGGAGGTCGAGGGCGATCCGTTTACGACGAGCCCACTGCACGTCGACAACAACGCGGCACCGATCGCGGTGCTTCACGAAGGCTTGCTGGTCACGAATCGCGATCAGCGCCGCGACATCCCGATCTCGTTCAGCGTGACAGACGACGAGGGCGACGAAGTCGAGGTCGTCCTCCAATGGCGCCGACCGGGCACGGCCTTCCCGCAGCTGCCCGCGACGGCTGCCGAAATTCAGGCTGCGCTCGCCGATCCCGAGCAGCGGCGCGAGCTGCAGATCTGCAGCGAGCGGCCGCGCGTGGTGGAGGGTCACATCGTGCCGGTCGCTGCCACGACGGTCGAGCTGCCCGATCTCGCCTCTTCGGCCGCAGCGCTCGTGGCGGACGGGATCGTCGGCAGCGAGATCGAGCTCTTGCGCGCATCCCATCGCCCCGATTCGATTGCCGGGGATTGGACTGCGAATCCGCTTCAATCGCCGATCGCCGCGCTGCCGATCGGCGACGGCTTGCGGGCGCTCGTCGTAGACTCGCCGTTGCAGGGATCGTGGCGCGCCATCGAGATCGAGCCTGCAACCGGCACGGTCGTGCGAGAGCTGGGCGCCGGCTCCGGTCTTCCAACGACCGCGGCGATGGAACGAAATGGGCGATCCGTCCTCGTCGCGTCGACGGTGTCGTTCGCCTGGCGAATCGATCGGGTGGACCTCGAGTCGGGAAGGGTCACGCCGTTGATCGCCCAAGCCGACGTTGCGCACGCCGGACGCATTCGTGGAATCGCGAGTCTCGGGCCCGATATGGCGCTCGTGACACTCGGCAACGAGCTCGTGCGGCTCGACTGGTCCGATCCGTTGCTGCCGCGCGCCGCGACTCTGGTCGGGGACCTCGCGACGCCGTGGGGTGTGGTGCTCGACCCGCTGCACGTCGGACGAGCGTACGTCTCTGAACACGACGCCGTGACGCCGGACGGAATCGGACGCGTCGTCTCGATCGATCTCCGCACGTACATCGTCGAGCCGATCGTCGCCGTCGCAAGCGACGCGGATGGAGCGATCGAGCCCGCGCTGCCCAGACCGCGCGATCTCGCGCTCGCACGTGACGGTTGCCGGCTGCTCGCACTGTGCGACCTGAAATCCGGGGGATCCGACGCTGAGCTGCGCGCGCTCGATCTGCGAGCGGCGTCGCCGAACCGTGCCTACGCCCTCAGCGACGTGTTCCTCTCCGGCGCGCGATCCCTCGCGACCGGCCCGGACGATCTCGTGATCGTCGTCGGCGGCGGAGGAGTCGGATTGCTCGTGGGCGGTGGAGTCGAGCAACGCCGGACGATCGTGGCGCACGACGTCTCGCGCCGACGCGTCGATGTTTCACCCTCCTTCTCGCCCGTTCCGAAACCGGGTCACTCCTGGCGCATTACCCGCACGTCCGGCTCGCTGCGCGCGTCGAACATTGGACAGCAGGTGTTCCTCTGGAATTCCGACGACGCATTTTCCGGAAACGTGCTCTTCCGTGTGACGCCGATCGACGCCGAGGTCGGCTTGTCGGGAGTCTCCCTCGCTGCGAAACAGATCTTGAGTTCGATCGGCGGAGCGAAGACGGACCTCGGCGGTGCGGGTGTGGTCAACGCGGCCACCGTGGCGGACATGGACCGGGACGGCGATCTCGACTTGGTTTCGGCCACCATCGATTCGCTCTGCGTGCACTTCCAGGCGCGCGCGGGTGTCTTCGATCCTCAGCCGACGATCGTGAACGGAGCACAGCCCGTTCCGTACGTCGTCTCCGTCGACGCAGCGGACCTGGATGGCGACGGCGACCTCGATCTCGCGGCGGCCAACAACTCCGACGCGCTCATGATCTTCTGGCAAACGGAGCCGGGCAAGTTCGATCCGCTACCGACGCGCATCGTGAGCACAAACGGGCGATTCCCGACGTTCGCGTCGGTGCAGGCCGCGGACCTCGATGGCGACGGCGATCTCGATCTGCTGACGCTGCAAACGTCCTCTGTCGGGTTCACGATCTACTGGCAAACGACGCCCGGTCAATTCGATCCCGAGCCCACGCTCGTGAGCTTCGGGAACTTTCCGGTGTTCGCCGGGCCCGCATACGTGCGCGCTGCGGACGTCGATGGGGACGGAGATCTCGACCTCGTGTCGGCGAACGTCGGCAAGGTCAGTCCCGTCTCGATCTACTTGCAATCAACTCCTGGACAGTTCGATTCGAAGTCCGTGGCTGTGGGCGAGGTCACCTACACCACCTACGTGTCGGGCTTGATCACCGCGGACTTGGATGCCGACGGCCGGCTCGACGTGGCTGTCTCGGGAAGCAGCGTGTACTGGCAATCGGGACCCGGTGAGTTCGCTGAGGAGCCATCGATCGTTGGCACGGGCGGTTCCGTAATCGGAGCAGAGGCGGCCGATGTCGACGGCGACGGAGACCTCGATCTCATCGTCGGCGGGTCCGGCGATTCGCTGACCATTTTTCGTCAGACGAAACCTCGAGTCTTCGACTCTACGCCGTTCGGAGTGGGAGCGGGATCGGGCGTGGAGACACTCGGACCAGTGCTCTCGGCCGACGTCGACGGAGACGGCGATATCGATCTCGTGGCCGGGGAGGTCATTGGCGAGGGATTGAACGTGTACTGGAAGACGGGGGCGGAACTGTTGTCTGCGACGCCGTCCGTAGTTCTCACCGCACCGGTGAGCGCCACGTCGTTGGCGCCGTTTTTCGCGACGTGCGCCGATCTGGACCGGGATGGCGATCTCGATGTCGCCTACGTCTCCGGCAACAGTCCGTCCTCCGGTGTGCTGGCCGTCGCTTGGCAGACCAGTCCCGGCGAGTTCGACAGCGTGCCGACCCTGGTGAGCAGCTATCCGACGATCGAATCACCTCGGAGTGTCTCCGCGATCGACGTCGACGGCGACGGGAATCTGGATTTAGTCACGGCGAACTATCTCCCCCAGACGCTCGCCGTATTCTTGCAAACGCGATCGGGAGAGTTCTCGTCGGCGCCGATCACGGTCTCCACGTCATATCCATTCGGCGCGCAGGCCGCGGACGTCGATGGCGATGGTCGTGTCGATCTCGTGACCCGAGCCAATGGCACGGCCGACGCCGTGCGCGTGTTCTGGCAGACGAGTTCAGGGGAGTTCGATCCGATCCCTACGATCTTGATCGGTAGCGTGACCGCCGAAGCTCGCGATTCGCTGTCTATTGCCGACGTCGACCGAGATGGCCGGCTCGACCTCGTGAGCGCTCGCGGCGACCTGACGTGGTACCGCCAATCGAGCTCACGGCAATTCGTCACTCAGTACACGGTTCCAACGCTTCCAGGTGCTGGATTCTCGATCGTGGAGGCCGTCGACATGGACGGCGACGGCGATCTCGATCTCGTGGCCGGCGGCTACTCGCTGACGATCTTCTGGCAGACGAACGGTGCCTTCGTGGGCGGACCGCCGGTCAAGCGGCCCGGCGGCGCCAACTTCTTCGTCCGAGCGATCCAGACAGCCGATCTTGATCGCGACGGCGACGTCGACATCGTCGTGAGTTCCTACGATCGCGCGGGTACCGTCGCCGTTTTTCGCCAGACCAGCGTCGGTGTGTTCGAGGAGTTCTCGTCGCGGATCGATATGGGCGAATTCAATGTTCCGGAACAGCTGCTGTCCGCTGACGTCGATGGAGATGGTGATCGCGACGTGCTTTCGCTCGACGGCGGCGGGTTCACGTCGAGCCCGCTGAAGCTGTTCTTCGGCGGTCA
>JANLUN010000183.1:0-3024 GCA_031363505.1 Planctomycetota bacterium
GAGCGCCGCCTGCGCGAGCATGTGCCACGCCGCCGGCGCTTCCGCATCGAGCGGGGCCATCTCGACGAAGCGCGCGAGCACAGGCTCGGCGTCGCTCGACCGACCGGCGCGCACCCAGGCGCGGCCGAGGAGCAACCAGCACTGCGCGTTCTCGGGATGGCGCAAGCGCGCGCGGACGCCGCTCTCTTTGGACTTCGCGGGCACAAGGAGCAGCGACGCCACGCGCGGGAGATCGTCGTCGAGGAGCGCCAGGCGCGCGCGCGCGACCGTGATCCACGCTTCCGTGCTCGGCTCGACCGACGCCGCGCCGGCGAGCGCCACTGCGCGCGCCGTCCCGCCGGTGAGCGTGAGCGCGCGGCACACGAGCGCGATCGCTTCGCCATCGCGCGCCAGCTTGCCCGCACCCGACACCACTTCGAATCCTGTGTCGAGCACCTCGCGCGGTAGTTCGAGCTCGATCGACTCGCGCCAGCGTTCCAAGAGGACGTCGCGCTCGCTCGGCTGCGGCGTGTCAAACGGCAGCGCGAACGTCAGCGCGAGCCCCAGTTCGACGAGACCGGCGATCATCGGAACGCCTCCGAAGCGATCACTCCCGAGCCCTCGCGCACCGTGATGTGCCGATCCGCGGCACCACCGGGAAGTTCCTCGATGCGGCCCGATGGCCAGCGGACTTGGAGGTGCGAGTACGTCGTGCGCGCGCCGAGGCCGATGTGCACCCACGGGCTCGACGCCGACTGGTAACCGCTCGCGGTCTGACACTCGCCGACCCACGCTTGCTCGTCGGCGCCGCTGCCCGCAATCACGATCACGCGCGTACCGATTCCGTCGCGGTTCGTTCGCGGTGACTCGGGGGCGGGTGTCTCCGGGCCCAAGCAGCGGATCGCGACGCGGTGATTCGCAGGTCCCAAGCGATTCAGACCAAGTCCCGCCGGCGCATCGATGCGCACGAGCACGACATCGGGCGCGCCGTCGCGGTCGACGTCGCCGATCGCGCTCCCGCGCGCGCCGATCGCAGGAGCGAGCAGCGAGCGCTCGTCCGCCGCGGTGTAGGGCTTCGCGCGAAACTCCGGACCGAGGCGCCACAGCGTCGCGGCTTGGCCGTAGCGCGTCCCCGTGTGCTCGAGATCCGCCTGCGGATACACGTGACCGTTGGCGGTGAAGAGGTCGAGCCAGCCGTCGCCGTCCGCATCGAAGAGATGCACGCCCCACGACAAGAGCGTGAGCGTCTCGCGCGCGAGGCCGAAGCGAAACGTGGCATCGGAGAAGCCGCGCTCGGCGCCGAGATAGAGCGACGTCGGCTCGTCGGAGAAATACGTCACGCTGAGGTCGACACGTCCGTCGCGATCGACGTCGCCCGCGGCGGCGCCCATCGCGGCTTGCATTCGTCCGTCGGCTCCGAGGGCCACGCCCGCGAACTGCGCCACGTCGCGAAACGTGCACTGGCCGTCGAGCCCGCCGTCGTTGATGAGCATCAAGTTCGGCGAGCTGTCGTTCGCGACGAACACGTCCGTGTCGCCGTCGCCGTCCGCGTCGAACGGCAGCACACCCAGCGTGAACCCGGGCACGTGTCCGGGCAGCCACGCGCTCGTGACGTCCTCGAACGTCCCGTCGCCGTTCCCGCGCAGCACACGATCGGGCTGCGCGTTCATACCGCGCGGACCGCAGAAGACGTCGTGACCTTTCCAACGGCACGGCACGGACAGCGGGCCCTCTCCCAGTCGATCGAGCGGCGGGTCGACCGGATCGAGGTCGAGGTATTGACCGATGTACAGGTCGAGCGCGCCGTCGCGATCGGCGTCGAAGAGAGCGACACTGCTCGCCCACAGCGGCGGCTTCCCTTTCTCGCGCGCTGCGCCGATTGCAAGTCGTGCATAGGGACCCGTCGGAGCGACGCCGCTCGCGGGAGCGATGGTGAGCACGCTGCGCTTGTCCTGTAGCAGGAGCGCGACGTCGCCGAATCCTGCGACGACGAGATCCGTGTCGCCGTCGCCGTCGACATCGCCGCTTGCGATGCCGGTCCACCAGCCCGCAAGGCCTGGACCCGCGCGGCGCGCGAATCGACCGGAGCCGTCGTTCTCGAACACCTCCACGTCGGCGCCCGGGCCGGTCGCGATCTGCTTCAAGCTCGCGAGGCCCTGCGTGAACACGAGATCGAGATCGCCGTCGCCCCCGAGGTCGATCATCGCGACGCCCGCGCCGTTCGCCTCGAGGATGGTCGCCTTGGCCGGCTCGCCCGAGCGATTCACGTACGCGAGGCCGCGCGGGGCCGCCTCGTCGACAAGATCCTCCGCGGAGGGCCCGCTCGGCACGGGCGGCTCGGGCGGCGGGTTGCACGTGGGCGCGATCGACACCGCCAGGGCGTACGCCGCGACGAGGCTGGGACGAAGGACAGACATTTTGGGACCAGTCTGTAGCCGATCGCGCGCCGCGAGAAGAGCATGGGGCGCCTGGCTCGGTTCAATCGGACGGTCGATCGTTTGACCGATCGCGTGATCGCGCCTACCCTCTTTCGCCCTTTGGCCCCGTCGCCCCCCGGGCCCGGCCGCGCGCCCTCATGGTTACCCGCAAGAAGAATCTGCTCGAGGTGCTCCAGCCGACGGCCTCGCACGCGCCGCGACCGTCGTCGTCGCCGGGCAGCGAGATTCCGATCGGAGCATTCTCCGCGCGCGCGCGGCCGCGTTCCGCTCTCTCCGATAAGACGGTGCAGCTCGCGCTCGTCGTGTTCGTCGTCGCGGTCGGCGCCGCGTATTGGCTCGGCCGACAGCACTCGAACGGCGTTGCGGCGGCTCCGAGCGCCGCGGACGAGGGCGTGGTTCCGGGCGCGCTGCTGCGTCCGTCGCAGACCGCGGCTCCCGCTGCACCGCCCGTCGACGTCGCGGCTGCGAACATGCAGTCGGCGCAATCCGGGAGCGCGGATGACAAGTCGTTCCTGCTGGATCTCACGAATCGCTACACGATCCGACTGATCCAGTACTCCGACGATGCCAGCGGCAAGAGCACGGCGAACGCGCTCTACGAGCACCT
>JANLUN010000252.1:0-2559 GCA_031363505.1 Planctomycetota bacterium
CAGCGCGCGATTGTAGCGGCCTCGATGGACGTCGACGAACGTTCGCGGCTCGTGCGTGTGGATCCATCTCGCGCGAACGCGTACAAGAGCCGCCTCTCAAGCATGCGGATGGTGCATTACTTCTCGGCGCTGGCGATCCTCGTGATCCCCGCGCTCGTGTGGACGGTGGGGACGGGAGCCATGAACTCGCCCACACACCTCGGCGTCGGATTGTTCAGCGCCGTGTTCACCGTCGCGGCCCATTCGCTGCTCATCCTGTTCATGATCGTCACCGGGCGGGTGCTCAAGGAGGCGATGATCGCGCGACCGCTCGGACCCAAGTTCCTCGCCGAGCTCAACGTGTTCTTCGCGCGGCGCGCCGCGTATCCGGCAGCTCTCTTGGCGGTGCTCGCCATCGCAGCGGCCGCGGTGCTCGGATTCGCGCCGCGCGCGTTCGGACTGCCCTCCGCCGTGCACTGGATCGCGGGACTCGCCGCTGTCGGCGTCAATCTCTGGGCGATCCCGCTCGAGTACCGCGCGCTCCGCGAGAACCAGTCGCTCATCGACCGCGCCGCGATCGAGCTCGACCGCATCGACCGCGACGCCGCGGCGAGCGGAACGCCTGCGCCAGAAGACGGCGATCCGCTCGTCTACGATCCGCAACACTCCGCGCGCTGGGGTCTGATCGTCGCGATCAGCGCCTGGTTCCCGTACTTGTACTGGGGACTGATCGTCTGGAAGGGCGACTTCGCGCGACTCGCCTGGGGCGTGCACCCGTGGCTCGAGGTGTCACTGCTCGGCGCGGTCGTCTTCGTCATCGCGCGCCGCGACAAGGCGGCCGAGCCGCCGACACCCAGTCGCTAGTCCGTCTTCTTGAGCTGCGTCTCGACGTCCTTGTACTCGGGCCAGAACAGTTCGATCTGTTTGAGGAGCGCATGCTTCTCCTCGGTCGACGCGGCGGCTTGCGCCTTGGTGTAGAGCTCGTCCGCCAAGCGGATGTACCCCTCGAGCGTCTCCTTGCGCGTCAAGACGTCCTTGTAATAGTCGGTCAGCTTGAGCAGCTCGCCGTACTTCGCGACCGCGTCGGGAAAGAGCATGTCGCGCTCGAGCGCGAGTCCGTCCTGATACACCTTTTCGTAGCGCGCGTTCTGCAGATCGGTGCGCGCCAGAGCGAACCCGTCGACTTGCGCCGTCGTGAGCGCCGCGCCTTCCGTGAGCATCTTGTCGGCGTCGTCGAAGCGCCCGCGCAGGATGGCGATCCCCGCTTCGCGACGGCGCGCAGCGGCCTTGGCCTCTTTCTCGCAGCGTTCCCGGGCGGCCTGGGCGTCTGCATTCTCCGGATCGAGTACCACCGCCAGACGCAGTTCGTTGCGCGCCGCATCGTAGTTGCCGCTGGCCTCGAGCTGCGCCGCGATCGTTACGCGCTGGGCCGCGAGCAACGTGTCGACTTGGCCTTGCCGCAGTTCAGTACGCGCGTCGCCCGGCTCGTACTTCGTCGCGTACGCAAAGCGCGAACGCGCCTGCTCGAGCCAATAGCGTGAAAGCGCCTGCAGCCCTTCCTTGAAGTACCGCTCGCTCAATCCCTGACGAAAGTTGACGTGAAAGACGGCGGTCGCGAGGCCGTTGAGCGCGCTGTGATCGCCGGGAACGTACTCGAGCGCCTTCTCGTACGCGTCGACCGCGGCGGCGAGCTCTTCCTTGGCGTGCAACTCGAGGCCGCGTTCGACCCACGTCTCCGCCAGCTTGCGCTTCGTCTTGTCGACCCACGACGCGACTTCGGGCGACTCGGGCTCGATGTCCCGCGCCTGTAGGAACAGCGCGAGCGCCTCGACGTCGTGCCCCTTGAACGTCAATCGCCGGCCCTGGTCGAGGAGGTACGCCACGCTGGCGAGGCGATGAAGCGACTCCGCGTGCGCGTCGCCGGGGTGATTGCGCCGGTACTCGTCCGCTTCCCGCACGGCGGCCGCGAACTGACCGTGAGTGACGAGCTCGTTGACGTGCTCGGCCGGGGCGGCCTTGGTCGTCGCGCACGAGATTCCGAGGCCGAGGGCGACGATCAGCGCCGCGAGAGTCGGCGCGGTCAGGAACTTCTGGTGAGACATGCGGTGGAGCGCGGGGTGGCTGCTTGCGCGCGAGCGGCGGGCTGTGACGACGGCGGGAGAGAATCCTTCCATGGCCGGACGGGGCGGCGCAAGCGGCGGTCGCCACCGACGGCAACCTCCTCCGGAAGCTTGTTCACGTCTCCATCGACTCGAACATCGCCAGACCCAAGCTCCCGAAGGTCAGGATCGGCAGCCACGCCGCGAGGTAGGGGTCGATCGCGCCCTGAAGACCCAAGTTCGTCATCACGAAGTCCGCCGCGAAATAGAAGATGCAGAGGAGACAACCCGCGGCGACGCCTTCGACCCCTTGGCCGCGCGTCTGCCGCATCATGATCGGCAGGCCGACCAAGAGGAGCACCAGGTTCGCGAGCGGGAACGTGAGGTGGTACTGGAGCAGCGTGCGGTACACGACGTTGTCCGGGTCGCGGCGCGCGAGCTCGCGCGCCTCGCCGAACGACAGCTCGAGCGGGTTCTCGCG
>JANLUN010000281.1:0-10818 GCA_031363505.1 Planctomycetota bacterium
GTCTGCGCGGAGAGCGGCGTCCATGAGCAGACCGCGCACAGGATCCATCCCAGGAACGATCGAGTTCGTCGGCGCAGTCGTTGGTCGTGTTGCATGTCCGTCGTCCTCACTCTTGGTCCGCACCCGGCGCGGGCAGATTCAATCGTTCGCGGAACTTCTGGAACAGATCGCTCGTGCGTTGGTGGCGGTTCGCGAGGCGAGCCAAGTCCTCGAGCACGAGTGGATCGATCGGATCGTTCGCAGAGAGCTCGGGGTACATGACTTTCGCACGCTCGAGATCGTCGAGGAGCGCGACCTCGAGCTGGCGCAGGAGCTTCAGCTCCGCCACGTCGGGCACGAGTCGATTGTCTTTGACCTTTTCGTTCTTCTCGGCCGGACCACCACCACTCTTCTGTTCCTGCTTGCGGCGCTCCTTCTCGTTCTGCAGCGCGGTGAAGAGCCACGACAGCGATTGCTCGACGTCCTGTTGCAGCGCCTGCACGCGCTCGCCGCTCTGGTACTCGCCGACTTCGCCCATGTCGCGGCTGATGCGCGCGAGGTCGCGCTCCGCTTGGGTGAGGACTTCCGCGAACACGACGCTTTCTTCGGCGAGAATCGCCTGCGAGATCGTCGCGGCGCGCGCTCCCAGGGCTTCCTCGGCCTTCGCGATCTTGCGCAGGCGCAGTCGCTGCGTGTGCGTCACGCGTTCGCCGTCCTTGCGCTGTTTGTCGACCTCGACCGTGTTCTGCATCTCGCGCTGATGCTCGTCCGTGAGGTTCTTCACCTCCTCAGTGATCTTGAACAGCAGCTCTTCCTGGCGCAGCTCCTGGTACTGCTCTTCCTCCTCCGAGAGCTCCTTCATCGACTGCCGGATCTGACGCTCGGCCTCTTCCTCCTGCGGCGCGGCCTCTTCGAGATCGCCTTGATCCAATGACTTGCTGGCACCGGCGGCGCTCTCCTGCGCTTCCTGGAGACTCGGCGTCGGCGCGGCCGTGTCGCGTTTCTTGTTGCGCTCAGCCAACTCGAGGAGCGCTTGACGGATCCGCTCTTGCTCGGCGGCGAGCTCCTGCGCCTTCTTTTGGTCGGCCGGCTTCGAGAGCGCGCCGCCTTCCTTCGCGCTGCTCGCCGCCTTCTGCAGGCTCTGCACCGCGGAGCTCTGCGACTGCGCGGCGGACGAGCTCGCGCCCTCGCGCAAACTCTCGGAGGCCTTCTCCATCGCGGACGCAGCCTCGTCGAGCGCCTTCTGCGCTTCGTTCTTCGCTTGCGGCTCGAGTTCGCTCTTCGCGGCTTGCTCGGACAGCTCGCTCACCTTCTGCGCGAGCTCCGCTTGCGCCTTCTGGATCGCAGCCGATTCGCTGGAGGCGGATTTCTGCGCGTCCTGCTGCGCGCTCTTGCGCGCCGCGGAGAGCGCCGATTTGGCTTCGCGCAGAGCGCGTTCCGCTTGCGCCGCCGCTTTTGCCGCATCACCCGCTTGATCCTTGCCGGCTTGCTCGGCGGCGTTCTTCTGCGCCTCGGCTGCGGCTTCGAGCTTCGCGCTCGCTTCGTTGCCGGATGGCGAGCTCGCTTGCGGCAAGCTCTCGAGTCCGCGCTTCAAGCGCTCTGACTCTTCGCTCGCGTCTTTCTGCGCACTCGACAGCGCGGGCTTCACTTGTCGCAGATCGTCGAGACCGCTCGAGAGCGCGCGCTGCGCTTCCTCGTTGGCGCGGCGCGCTTCCGCCGCCTTGGCCGCGCGCTCTTCCGCGGACGGTGCTTCCGCCGAGGGTGTCTCCGCGGAGGACGGCGAGTCGTGCGCCGGCGACCCCTCGAGCGCTTTCTGGACTTCCTCGGCGACGTGACCCGCGGCCGTCTTCGGATCGGACAGCTTCTTCAGCGACTCCAGGGCTGCACGCTGCGCTTCGAGCGCCGCCTCGTTCTCGGCTGCGGCCGCGCGCGCGAGCTCGGCGGCGCTCTTCTCGATGTCGTCGGCGGCAGCCGCGCGCTCGCTGGCGCTCGTGCCGCTCTTCTTCGTGGTCTCCGCGGCGGCCTTGAAGCTCTCCGATGCCTTCGGTGCCGTCGCGTCGCCGGCGGCGCGCTCGCGGCGTTCTGACCGCGCCTCCGAACGTTCGAGCTCGCGCGCGGTCTCGGCCAAATCTCCGGTGGGCGAGCGCACCGTGCGTGCCGCCTTGGTGAGCTCGTTCGCCGCTTGCGCCAGACGTTCCGCGCGCGCGGAGTGCTCGGCCGCGCGGTCGAGCGCGGGGGCGGCTTCCTCGAGCGCCGGTCGTTCCTCGGGCTTCCACGCTTCGAGCACGCGTGCATCGCGCGCTTGGCGCTCGATCAGCGTGTCGAGCGCGCGCTCGATCGCTTCCAGATCGAACACGTTCGAGGCCCGCGCTTCGCGTTCGGCGCGCTCGAGCAATTGGCGTTGCTCGCGCAGCGCGGACTGAATGCCCGCTTCCAGTGACTTCTGACTCTCGCTCTTCGAGTCCTGCTGCAGCTTCTCGGTCGCCTGACGCAGCTTCGATTCACTCTCGGCGAGCTCGCCCAGGTTGGCCTTGATCTCGCGCAGATCGGCGAGCGATTTCTCGAGATCCTCCAGGCCTTGGCGATCCGTGAGGATCGCGTACAGCCGCTCCAGACCCTTCACGATCGCCTCTTGCGTCTCGATCGCTTGCACGGGCTTCCCGACTTGGATGCTCGAGTGCGAACCCGACATCAGTTCTTCGAGCGTCTTCGCGCCTTGCTCCGTTGCGCGTTGATCGAGGTGAACGATCCCGTCGCGCAGCAGCTTGGCCGCGTGGGTGCGGCCCTCGGCTTCGAACCGGCCGGCGAGGACTTCCATCGTCTGCCGCAAGCGTTGGAGCTGACGCTGAAGCAGCGCTTGGTCTTCGGCGAGCGCCGCCTGATCGCGCGTCGGTTCGCTCTTCTGTAGCGCGTGTGACGGTGCGGCGATCGAGAGGACGCTCGCGCACATCAGCACGAACGCCGCGCACCGGGGACGCCGGATGAGAGCTAGGTCGATCCTCATGTCACTGATCCTTCGCGTACTGGCGCGTCCGCTCCGTCAGCCCCTTTTGCCCGTTCAAGATGTCGCGCGTCAGCGACAGCACCGATTGGAAATTGTCCCACTCGGCGAGCATCTCGAGCAGGCGGTCGAGCTTCTCCAGCGTCAGCTGCTGCGCGCCCGCGGCCGACGCGAGGCCTGCGTGCACCTGCGCCAAGTCGACCGTGTCCTGAGCGGCGCTCAAAGCGCTCGCTGCGGTGGTCGCGTGCTCTTCGCTGATCTCGAGCGCGAGTCCGACGATGTCGACGAGCTTGCTCGCGAGTCCGCTCGCCCCCAATCGGCCGCTGCGAGACGCGGCGGCGAGCTCCTTCCACGGCGCCGGATCGAATCCGCGGCCTTCCGACTGCGCCAGCGCTTGGTCGATCGACTCGAGCAGCGGGGTCGCGCGCTCGTCGATGCGCGAGTAGAGCACGGCTTCCGCGAGGCTCGCGAGCTCGCGCGCGAGCGCACGCGCGTCGCCTTGCACGCGGCGCTGACCGGTCACGGTCGACGCGATCTCGGCGCTCGATCCTTCTTGCAAGAGTGCGTCGCTCTCGAGCGCGGACAGTAGATCTTGCACGCGACGGTTCTTTTCGCGCTGCAGCTCCGACAGTGCCGACGCTGACGCTTGCGCGCGCGCGAGCCGGTCCTGAAGACGGCGCATGAACTCGTCGGCGGCGACGACGCGCACGCGGACAGGGGCCGAGCGTCCTTCGTGAGCGGTGGGCGCGCGGTTGTCCGTCGCGCTCACCGAGAGCTGGAATTGTTGGCCTTCGACGACAGGCTCGACGCCGCCGAGCTTCGCGACTTCGAGCGTCTGCCGTGCGATGGCATGGACGCGCGCGCCGCGCTTCTGTGCGTCGCCGCGCGTGGGCGCCGCGGATTCCGCGTCGCTCGATGCCTTGGGCGTGATGAGCTTCCACGGCAGTTCGGTCGGAGTGCCCGTCGGCTCGCTCGCCGAGTCCGCCGCGGCGCGCGTGGTCCATGTCACTCCGACGATTCCGAAATCGTCCTCGGCGCGCGCGCGCAGCGCGACGAGTCCGGTGAGCACCGTGTCGACGTCGCCGCGTCCAGGCGAAAGGATCTCGACTTCCGGCGCGCGGTCCTCGACGACGGTGATGCCGAAGAGACCCGGATCGGGATTCGTGAGGCCCGAAGCGTCCTTGAGCTCGATGCGGTAACGCAGACTCTTCTCGGCGGTGAGCTCGAACCCCAGGCACGCGCGCGGCGCGGCCGGCTTCGTCTCATCGCTTCCGGGAGCGGGCGGGAACTGGGCGGCAGCGAGCGGCACGACGCGGTCGTCGGGGAGGAGGCGTGCGACACCCGTCGCGGTATCGGGGTGCGGCAAGATGCGCACGACGATCTTCGAGCCGGCGAGCACTTCGACATCGCGGTCGAACTCCGTGCGGGAGCCTAGCCCGCTGTACGCCGGCGGTTCGATCGACACGGCGAGACCCGCGACATCCGGCGGCTGCAACACGGTGAGGCGCACGCGCGGCAGCTCGTCGTCGTCGTCGCCGCCGGTCACGTAGAAATCCATGTCCTCTTGGCACGCGCGCAGCAGCGTGCGGAACGTGCTGCCGCCGCTCGCGCCGAGCACGAGCTCGTGTCCGCCCGCGAAGTGCAGTACGACGTCCTCGGGGACGACGCCGACCGCACGCACGACGACCGGCACGTCGCTTCCCCGCGCGACGCGCACGCTGATTTCACGGTCGGGATCGGCCGGCGCCTGCGGCGCGAGCTCGCGCTCGCCGACCGTCGGGATCTCGACCAAGAGACGCGTGCGCTGCGGCCAAGGCGTGTCGCCGCCGGCGATGCGCTGGAAGAAGATGCGCGCCGCGCCCGGGTTGCTGATCATCACGAGGAGGCACAGCGCAGCCGTTCCGGCGCCGAGCGCGAAGCGCAGCCGAGGTCCGCGCGGATCGAGCACACGATCGATCGACAAGCGACTCGCGGCCTCGTCGGCCTGACCGAGCACTGAGGCGATGCGCGCCGGTTCGCCGGCGGGGTGCGCGCTGTGTGAGAGCTGCACGGCGCTGACGAGGAGCTCCTTCAAGTGCGGGTGCGCGCGTTCAATAAGAACCGCGATCCCCGCGCGGTCGGGTCGCGACGTCAGCGGGCGCCACAGGTCACGAAGGACGAAGAACGTCGGGACTGCGAGGAGCAGCAGCAGGTGGAACCAGCGCACGCCTTTCGGCAAGTGCAGCGTCCAGTCGGCGACGAATGCCAAGAGCAGTGCCGCTGCGACTGCGGCGACGAGCGTGCCCAGACCCGAGACCCAGATCAGCCGCGTCAATCGGCCGCCGACGCGCCCGAGCAAACGCTCGACCGCCGGCGTGGCCGGCAGCTGCGTGCGCGAAGTGCTCGTGTGCGCGTCTTGGTTCATCTCAGCGTTGGAAGATCGGTAGGAAGCGGTAGGGGATCTCGAGCATCAGTACGGCGACGGCGGTCCCAAAGGCCGGACCTGGACCGGTGTCGTTGGGCCACGCGCCGTCGCTGCGCTGCATCTTGAACAGTGTGCGGCGCAGCTCTTCGAAGTACGGCTCCCAGTACGGGCTGCCAGCCGTGTACATCGCCTGAACGGCGTAATAGTGCCCGTACCAGAAGTAGTAATGGCCGGTGTCTTCGTGGTCGCGGTTGAACGATCTCAAGTTGCTCGACAGGTAGTCGAGGCCTTTGCGGATCAGCTCGTCGGAATAGATGCCGAGACCGTGCAGCGCCGTGACGCCCGCCGCGGTCAGCGGGAACGACGAGCGCGAGTACACGTCCTTTTGATAGTGGAACGTTCCGATCTCGTTGCCGTAGCCGCCGAATGCCGGATGTCCGTTGAAGCCGCTCTCGTCCTTCGTGACGGCGGAGTCGACGACATAGCGAGCCGCGCGCTCCACCGTCGCCTTCGGCACGCGGATTCCGATATTACGCGCCGCGCGCAATGCAATCACTTGGCACACGACGATCGACATGTCGGAGTCGGACGCGTGCGGCTCGTAGCGCCATCCGCCCTCGGCATTCTGTGACGTCACTATGTAGTCGACGGAGCGCTGCAGCTTCTTCTTGACGTCTTCGCGGTGCGTCATCCCGCAGATCTCGGCCAGGAACAGCGTCGCGAACGCGTGGTCGTACATGCGCGAGCCGGCGTGCGAGATGTAGCCGTCGTCCTGCACGCACGAGAGCACGAAGTTGAGGCCGCGCTCGACGACCGGCCCGTACTCGCCGCGGCCGGGCAAGTGACCGCCGGCGAGGAACGCCATGCACGCCAGCGCCGTGACGCCGAGGTGGCCGCGATCGTCCGACGTGAACTTGTATCCGTTGTTCAGCTTGTAGCCGATGCGCGCGATCCAGCTCCCGTCGGCGTTCTGGTGCGCGGCGAGCCACGCGAGACCGCGTTCCACGGCTTCGACCTGCTCAGGCGTGACGGTCACGAGATCCGCGCGGTCCCCGGCCGGCGACTGCGCCATCGCCGGCGCGACGGCGAGCACGAACGAACCGAGCGAGCTCGCGATCCAGCGGCGTGCGTTCATCTGAGGATCTCCATGCGGCGTCCGCCTTTGACGAGCAGCGCATCCGCGAAGGCCACGAACTGCGCGCGGTCTGATCGCATGAGCGGGAGCGCGAACGTGCGCTCGTCGCGCTTGACGCCCGACGCGCGGTCGTAGAAGAGCAGCGTCGTCGCCGGCGGTTGACGGTCGCGCGGCCGACGCGAGAAGCCGATGGCCACGGTCGTGTCGGAGATCGCGGGCAGGGGCATGGGTAGATTGTATTCGAGCTCCGACGCCGGCATGGCGAGGCTTTGGATCCACAGCTCGCCACTCGCGAGGTCGACGCAGCGCAGGCTCGACGTCTCCGTGTCGCGCTTCTCCGCGAGGATGAACACGAGCGAGCTCGGCAGCCGGACGCGCGACGACGACGCCAGTCCGAAGATGCGGTCCTCGGGCATCACGCGTACGTTCGAGAGCGGCGCGGTCGCACCGATCTGCGTCGCGAGCTCCAGGATCAGCCCGGGCGCCGTCGCTCGGTCCTCCGCGCCGCGCCACGGCCGGACGACGAGGAAGGTGCGGCCCTCGAACTGCAGGACACCGTCGAGCATACGTTGTGGTTCGCTGCTCCCTGGTTCCGTGAACGCGACCTTCCACAGTTGGCGGCCGGTCGAGAGATCTACCGCCTGCACCAAGTTCGACGACGACAAGTTCGCGCGCGTCGCGTTGAGCCACGGCAGGATCAAGCGATCGCCTTCGATCCAGGCGTCGCGCTCCATGTTGCTGCCGGCCGTCGGCTCGAGCTTGAACGAGAGGCCGCGACGGCCCGTGAAGAGATCGTAGGTGCTGCAGTTCGAGCGGCCGAGAGCGGGGAGGAAGACCAGCCGATTCGACGACAGGATGGGAATGCGCAGGAGGCTCGTGTCGAGGAGTTCCTCGCGCCACAGCTCGTGACCGCCGTGCGCGTCGAGCGCTTGTAACACATAGCGTTCGTCGGGCAGTCGAAGCACCGCGATCAGCACGCCCGATGCGACGCAGATCGACATCGACTTGGGCGGTGAGCTGGGCCGCCATTCCCACGCCGGTGTGCCGCTCTGCGCATCGAGCGCGACGACGGATTCACCCGTCGCGACGATCACACGCGTCGCCGAGAGCGCGACGCGGCGCGCGTAGCCTCCGGCGGTTCCGCTGGACGGCAGGCTCGCCATCTTGACCGCCGAGGTCCACAGCGGACGCGCGGGATCGCGCGGCGACAGCGCGACGAACGTTGCGGTCTGCGGTCCGCTCGAGGAGCGCACGACGAGGAGCGGGCGTTCCGGGCCGGTGCGAGCTTCTGATGGAGTGGACGACTCGCCGGAAGCCCCGTTGGGCGAATCAGCAGGCAGAACTCCCAGGATCTCGTGGTCGGCATCCCACGATTCGTCGAGATCGACGCTGCGCACGCCGGCGTCGAAACGTCCGACGGGCGGGAGCACATCGGGCGCGATCCAACGCGCGAACCCCGATGCGATGTCGGCGAGTTGCCGGCCTTGGTGCGCAGGCATGTCGCTCACGACGTCCGGGTGAACCTGCGCGAGCGTGCGCACGAGTTCGTTCGCGGCCTCGCGGTTTCCGATCGCCGAAAGGACCGCGGCGAGGCGCAGACAGAGCTGCACTTCGCGCGGACTGGCCGTCGTCGGGCTCCAATCGGCGGCGAGCTCGCTGCGGACGATCCGCGCGACGCGCTCGACCTCGAGGCTCTCCGTCGCCCACTCGAGCAGCGCATCGTTCGCGGTCTGGCTCGCGCGCGAGTGCGGGAAGAGTCGCGCGACTTCGAGGAGCTTCTGCCGGTCGCGCGATTGGAGCGCGGCGTCGAGCTCTTCGCGCGCGCGCGATTCGAAGGTCTCGTATCCAGCGGTTCGACCGGCGCGCAACATGCTGCCGATGCGCTCGCCGGCGAGCTCGCCGGCGTTGGCGGAGGACAGCTCGGTGTCCGCGTACCGTTCCAGAAGCGCGTGCAGCGCCGCGAACTCCGTCGCGGAGTTACCCGCAGCGCGTGCAAGCGATGCGCGCTCGAAGAGTACCCATAGACCCACCGGGATCTCGCAGCGCGCGTCGCCGTTCTCCAAGCTCGCGGCCGGCGCGGGAACGAATCGCGGCAGGTAGATCTCGCCGGTCTCGCCTTCCGCGTCGACCGGCATCATCGTGCATTCGATCGGCAACTCGGCGCAGGATCGTTCGAGGAGTCCCAGCGCTTCGTCGACGCCGTCCGGCGTGCGCGCTTCGAGCAGTGCGATCTCTTCGAGCAACGTGTCGCGCAGCGCCGCATCGTCGGGCGCGACCGCGCGCGCTTGGCGCAGCGCGTGGAGCGCACCCGCACTGTCGGCGAGGTCTGCGCGCACGCGCGCTTCGGCGCGCAGCACTCCGTGGAGCGCGGCCGAGAGCGGCGCGTCGAGCGCGGCCGGATCGTTCGCGAGCCCGCGCTCGAGCACGTCGCGCGCCTCGGCGAGCACCGCGCGCGCCGATTCGGTCTTGCCCTTCTGCCATTGCGCGGTCCCGCGGCTCGCGAGGAGCTCTCCGAGCACGAGCGCAAGACGCGGATCCGCCGGCCGGCGGTCTCGTTCTCGCCGCGCGCGGTCGACGAGGACGTCCCACTCGAAGTAGCCGTTGACGCGCGTCGCCGACACCGTGAACAGCTCGCCCGGTCCGAGCATCAAGTTGCCGCCGCCGTCGTCCTCGGCCCACGGCCAGTCCGCGACCTTGAGACCTTGCGAAAGCTCGATCTCGATGCGTTCCGACGAAGTCGGGATCAGGATTCGATCGCTGGCGAGCAAGCCGCGTGCGGGCTCGCGGGTCCCGAGGTTGCGGAGCACGTCGTCCTCGAAGCTCCATTTCAACGTGGTCGGCGCGCTCTGCCGGATCCCGCCGCGCGCCTCGAGCGCGAGAATCTGATTCCCTGCGATGTACACGACGTTCTCTTGCGCTCCGAGGAGCGCGTACTTGCTCGCGTCGTTCCGGCCGCGCGCGAAGCCGTCGATCATCGACTTCGAGACGCTCCAGAGGAGACCGCCGGTCGCGAGATCGACACCGATCAAGTCGCGCGAGTCGACGGGCGCCGCGATGATCGTCCCGCCTTCGACCGTCGGCGCGCCGTTCTTCCAGCACTGCTCGCGCCGCGGCGCGCTGAAATCGTGCGCCTTCGGCAGCGGGATCTGCTCGTACACCGTCTCCCACAGGATCTCGCCGGTGAAGAGGTCGAGCGCGGCGATCGCACCGAGCTGCGTCAGCGCGATCACGCGATCACCGGCGACGACGAGCGGCGGCGCGCTGAACTCCTTGACCGGCCGGCCGAACATGTTGAGCTCGCGCTGTCCGCTGATGAGATCGGTCGACCACAGCACTTCGCCCGTGTCGATGTCGATGCAGCCGACGTGGAAGTCGATGCGCCCTTGCATGCGGCGGAACGGCACGAGCACGCGCGTGCCGGCGATCACCGGCGGACCCGCGACGCTCATGCGGTCGGTGAAGCTGCCCGACTCGCCGTCCCAGAGCAGCGAAGGGCGGTGATTCCAGAGCTCGCGCCCCGTGTCGAGGTCGAACGCGTACAGCCGCCGCTCAGGGATCGGCGTCAGGATCTTGATGTTCTGGAACGTGCGGTCGATCTTCGGCGGCACCGCCATCGGAATGTGCAGCGCGCACACCGCGACATGCTCGGATGCGGCGGGCGCGTCCAGGCCGTTCTCGTCGTCGACACCTTCCCAGAGCTCCATGCGGCGCGCTTCGTCGAGCGCTTCCCATCCGTCGGGTTCGCCGCTGTCCCACAGGAGCGCGCCTGAGTACGCGTGCAGCGCGAGCAGACGCAGCGATGTCGACACGAGCAGCGTGTCGCCGGAGCGCACCGGTTGCAGGCTTTGGACGCCGGGTCTTCGGTACGGATGCTCGGGGAGCTGGAACGCTGAGGGCCAGGCGTCCGCGTCGCGACCGGGGCCCGACACGCGCGGGCGCGCATCGGATCCCAGGGACTCGACGCGGATCGTTCCGTCGCTGGCGGTCAGTAGCCGCAATGCGAACAAGAGTCGTGCGTCGACGCCGGGTGCGGGCGGCGGCGTGCGCTCGAGCAAGCGCGCGCGCGCCGTCTCCCAGTCGGATGCCGTGTCGAGCGTCAGCTCGCTCACGGACGACGCGGCTGCGACGGCGCGTCCCCACGCCGCGAGCGCTTCGCGTGAGTTGCCGAGCTCGAGCTCGAGATCGCCGAGCGCCCACCACGCGCGTTCCGCCGATTCAGTCAGCGGGAAGCGGCGCGCGACTTCCGTCAGTGCGCGCCGGTCCGCGTGCTCGCGCGCGCGCTCGAAGGCCGCGCGCGCG